>CAYWRH010000037.1:0-29125 GCA_964460435.1 uncultured Desulfatiglans sp. | reverse complement strand
ACAAAATTTATTTCCTAAATGTCAAGTAAAATATTCGTTAAATTTACTTTTTTTCCCTCTCACTTCATATATATTCCCTTATGCAATTACCTAACCGGACATCACTGAATAATAATGGTGATCCCGTTGTTTTCTATTAACCTCGTTGTTTTCCTTATAAATGTCCCAGCCTCAGCCTGTTTGGTTTTATGGATGAGTGCGACCAATGCTGCTCAACCGACTGGATAAACTCAGGGCGTAACAGTTTTGCGCGTTTTATCAGCCAATCACTTTCTTCAAGACGAAGATAAAGCCCTTCTGCTGGCTGATCCGCAAACTTTGAATCTGAGAGAAGATCTTTAATCTCTAGGTCGGTGAAACGTCCACGTGTTATAGTGGGTACCTTGGCAATAGACATCTTATTTAAAAAATCATTACGCCGCGCTGATGATAAAAACTTGTTGTATTTTTTGTCATAGAGGTCAAATCCCAAAAACCAGTCAGGTAATCGATTATAAAAAATAGAATGCTGGGCATAACACCATTCTCCGAATAGAATAAACCTATCAGAAAGATTTTCGAAAAATGTGTCGTTTTTAGGTTTCAACCATTCTTCCAGATTTCTCCATTGCCCGACTCCCGGCAAATGCAGGTATTCGCCTCTGTTCTGGACTAGGATATTCCCCTCTGAATCAATTGATATTCCCAAATTTGCGCCATCTACTTTTTCTTCAACAACAAGTTCGTGCTTCAAGAATTCATTACATTCAGATTCAGAGAAAACCTTATCATCTCTTATTTCGCCACTCACCAAGGTCATTAGATGAGGTGTCGATGGGAATTTGAAGAAATTATCTTTCACGCTCCCATTTTCTCCGCATACTTTATTTCGACATATTTTCGGCAGAGGAAGTAAACTGTAATGCCGACTCCTGCTAACGTATCTCGATACCCCCACCATTTACTGTCTGTAGCTTGTAGAATCGGTGGTTTTGCAGGATGAGCGTTTGCAACTGCAACAAACTTATGATCGGATTTATCAAAACTTGCAAGGCCCTTATGGACTGGAAATTCATTGTATGATTCATTATTTTTAGTAATTGTTACACGATCAGATTCAGGTAGGTTCCAACGATTGTCGTGAACCCATTTCATGAATCGATCGCCCACCCCTGGTTGCCCTTTCATTGAAAGTTTATGTCGATATTCGTCAAAGATTTCGTCACCAGCATCAATAACCAACCCGCCTTTTTTAATGATATGTTCAACTGCTTCAATACATGCCAAAATACACTCATCCGGGACATTAGAATTAGGATCTGGTCGAATCGCAAGATTGGCTGTCCTAGGAACATTAGTGTCAACTATACATTTTTTTGGTAAAATCATTCAGACACCTCTATATTTCCTGGATTCTTCTGCATCCTTTTTTTCATAGCCGCTTTCGCATGTTCTGTAATATCTCCCATCTCATCACCAAAGAAGTTTTTCGGCCAATTTCGAATGGTGCCATACATATCAATTTGCAGTGGTTCCAGAGTAGCGGGATATTTGTTGATATTGGCAAAATATGCTGATACCTTCTCTTGAGAGATTGCATCTTCCGCAATTCTTCTTTGAAGCCTTCGTAAAAAATGCTCTGAATGTGTTTCGATAATTAATTGTATATTACGATCTTTCCCATCTTCACGAGAATTGATAACATCAATCATCACATCAGCTAAAGCAGATTGTGCGCTAGGGTGGAGATGAATTTCCGGTTGCTCCATAATAATTATCGCATTAGCTGGTGCATAAAAGCATTGTACGAGTACTGGCAATACTTGAGAAATACCAAACCCGACATCAGGGAGGTCTACACCATCTCTTGAGCCTTTGGCTCTAACTTTAACTCGGTATAATTGCCCGGAAACATTTTCGACTTCGAAAGATTCGATCAAACCCATTTCCTTTAACTTTAAAGCTATCACCTCTTCAAACGGTTTGGCAGGAGAAGCCTTTTTCCCACCTGTCTTAATGATACCTATTTCCCTATTTCGGGCTGAAAGTATGGCTGCCACAGTATTTTCACCAGCGTCTCCTACGCTTTCCGGTGCATTACCACCCCATGTGTAAACTCTATCAGCTTTCGAACGTAATGGTCCTAAATAGCATATTGATTTAAAAAGCTGCTCTTGTTCAAAGTCAAGTGCTTGTACAAATTCAGCATTTTGGAAGTAGACCACAACCTCATCTGGAAAACCATAGAATCGATTAACATCTTTTAACGCCCATGCACGCATTTTTTTTCTGACTAAGTTATATTTTTCAGTGGCAACACTATATTCACGCTTATCAAGTTTTCTTGAAAGTTCAATAGAGAGAGATAGCTCGGCTCTCTTGAGCAATTGATATTTTAGTCTTTTAACCTGTAATAAATTCTGTTTCGAATCACCAACAGAAACTTCAGCTTCGAATTTTAGACTATCTCCCGAAAATGATTGTTCTGAAACAGGGTCTTTGAACCTTAAAATGTCTTGCAGAGACCATTGGTACTCAAATGAAATTTCATTATGGGGATCACGGTGAAAAACCATCTCCTGATATGATCCTAGCTGAACAGCTGAGTTTTTTCCACCGAGATAGAAAACTGCTTTTCTGTCTGGAGACACAACTGTTTGCTTCAGCATCATTAAAAACTGGCCAATACTGGATTTTCCAGAACTATTTGCACCGAAGAACAAAGAGATCGGCGACATATCAATATTACCGGTATCCTTCCAGCCTTTAAAATTTTTTATTCGTAACTGTTTAATCATAATTAATTTCCTCTAATTCGAGTTACTGCCAAATCATATCATATAGTTGGTAAGTGGTCTTCCTCAAGATTGAAGAGGGACAACCTTATTTTTTTAACAAAACCTATCCTGTTAAAAGCCACCTCGCCTTCACATTTCAGTTGGTGTCAGTTTGATACCGACTCATTATTAATGGAGATATCGTATAAAGCCCTTTTACTATAATGCAACCCTATTAAAAACCTCTTTTTTATGCCACTCACCCCCCTCTGGATGAGGATAATAATAGTCATCTTCTGGTAGATTTATTTTCATACCATGCATATCCAATATTGGGAACTTTTTTATGTAGCCTTTTTTATTTTATTTAATAAATACCTCTTTCCTATGAAAAGCCAGAAATTCTTGATTAGGGATAAACCGGTGCGGTAAAGTGATTTTTTTGCCTTCATATTCCAGTATCATTTTTGATTTTTCCCGGTCTGTTCTCCTTATTTTTCTAGATATCATAATATGATAATTTTCATCAATCGAAATAAGGCCAGCATCAAAGGCTTTGTCATACAGGGCATTCAGGCAAAGTCCATTTCTTGGGTTCATCCGGTTTTTGGTATCCTTTGCCCAAGGAACAATATGGCTTGCTACGAGTAGCTCCGGTATTTTCAGTCCTGTGATACAGCAGGTCTGGTCGTAAGAGGATAGGATCATTTTTCTGAAAAAGTTTTGATTAACCCTGGTTTTAACAATTGCTTCTCTTGTTTTGCCTTCGGGATACAATTGATCTTCAGGAAATACAAAACCATCGCCTTTGATCCGGGCAGACTTTTTTCACTTTCAAAAACCATCTCATCCCAATTTGCAAAAAACTCATTCCAGACCTCAACATCCAGCTTGCTTACATGAGATGCGCCTTTTCTTTCCAATGAGGGATCAATTTTTGCAAAATTGGCAAGCTTGTAGCTTACCGAACCCGGAGTGAGTTCCAGTATTTTTGCCAGTTCAATTATTTCAGGGTTTCTCACATGAATTCGATCAAAGGGGGTTTTGCAGTAAAGGTTTATCGCAAGAAGCAACTCATCTCGCGTCCATGGTTTTCTCTCACCGGAACTCATATTTTTTAATGCCGATTGTTAATAACTTCGATAGAAAATGGCTAAATGTGATCACTTTTATCAGGTTTCCACTTAAATAAATGCATAATTTCTTGGAACCTATTTTTTTAAGACTGGGTTGTTGTAGCAAAAAACTATTGCGGGAGCAATAGTTTTGATTCAAGATTCAAAATTCAAGGTTTAAGATTGATAAAACAGACTGTCAGGCCATAGGCTGAAGGCTGAAATGCAAGATTTAAAAATCAGGCTCCTCATAAGAATGTGTGGGTCAACTTTGGCATAGGAAGCTTTCCCAGGCCATGATATAGAGCCAGCTTAAATGTGTTTTCAGTACGATAACCAAGAGCCCTATGACTAATTACTTTAGCTTTATTGTTAAATGCCTCCACTGCACCGTTATCAATAGGGATTTTAAAATAGCTTAAGATATTCTCCTGGTGACGGCGAATCATCCATGCAAAATCACTCATAGGCTCTAGCCTGGAGTGTGTTGCCCACCAGAACCATAAATCCAGATATTTTTTAGCCCATGCAGGATATGTATAATCCCAAAATTTCCTGAATGCCTCTTTAAGGAGATAAGCTCTATTAATTTTGAGTTTGAGCTTTTCCAGGTCGCTCAGTCTGGCTTTTTGTTGGTTGGTAAGGTTCCATGGATTTTTCAACCAGATGTAGCGGGATTTTGTGAGTAGTTCCGGTTCTTCTGCCTTGAGTTCACGGGCTTCTTCTTTACGAACTGTATCCACAGCATCCATAAGGTGACACACAATATGGAATTTGTCAAAGACAAGCAAGGCATTGGGCAGTCGTGTTTTGATAACATCCACGTAAGGCGCCCACATGTCACAACACACAGCCTCTATTTGATCACAGTTCTCTTTACCAAATTCATTACAAAAGGCTTCCAGCGTTTCAGCAGTTCTATCTTCACCAGACCATAAAAGACGTTTTTCCTTTAGATCGTAAACCTGAGTGTGGTAGATATGACCTTTCCTCCGGCTAATCTCGTCAACACCTATATACAGCACCTTGTTTATCTCCCGGTGTTTGAGACCATAGTCTACAACATCTTTGACAGCCTTTCGAACAGTATTCCAGTGAAACCCAAACAATCGTCCAACAACCTGCCAGGACAGCTCTTTCGCCCAGGTAGCCAAAAATACACTCAAATAAATAGAGAGGGGGCTCTTCCCTTGCGACCATGGAATCAACTCTTCTTTGATACCACATGAATCACATTTTACCCTGCGGGGTTTATATACCAAGTTAACAGGAATTCCCCATATTGGCACATGCTTCCACTGTCTCTCCTTGAGAGTATCATAACCAGGGCCTTTACCTCCACAATGAGAACAGATTATTTTGTAACGCTTATTGGGAGCAAGATAGACCAACAATTCTCCATCCATTTCTATAACTTTTTTCACACAATGCCTCTTGAGCCCAAGAGTATTTCGTACTATACTTTCTATAAGCATGAATCATATCCTCCTTCCTATAGGATAGTCACCAACAGGAAGTACTTGATTTGATTCATGCTTTCAAGTTTTTAATAAACTTTTCAACCACATATTCTTGTGAGGAGCCAAAAATCAATTTTACCGCGAAACACGCGAACAGCGCGAAAGTATCATTGGATTCAAAATTTAAGATTACTATGGTCGTTAGGCTATGTCGGGAATGGTCCGGCTTCAAATATTTACTCCGGGGCAGAGAAGTCAGGAATCAGTTATTTATTAATGACTTTAATATCTTTTTTGCGAGGGGTTCTTTTATTTCATTATGTCTTGGGACAGCTTCCAATACACCGGTTTTGGGATTTACCCATAATGAATGCGATGCCCCTTCACGTTTGAGGTAGCATCCTGCTATCCTGAGTTTTTTTTGAGGTCAGTTCTTTTCATCAGATTGCTATTGTTTCCAGGATGGCATCACATGGCAAACCCCTTTTAACATCTTCAATACGATCAAGCAAAATTAATGACACAGCCTCTTTAAGGCTTTTTTTTGCCTCTTCTATTGTTTCTCCCTGACCATTTGCTCCAGGCACCTCCGGGCAAATAGCCCAATAACCGCCTTCAGGCGCTTTTTCCAATATAGCTGTTAATTCGCCTTTCATAACAATCTCCAAATAAAAATAGGGTAGTTTTTTTGTGTCTATTTTACAACAATCCTCACATAACTCAAAGGATAAGTTTGTGAAATGAGGTATCAATATGTCAAAACTCTGTAAATAGAGTATGGCCTTAATTTTTAAACACTGTTAAATAGTGTCCATCCAAAAACTGTCGTTTTTGATTGGCAGTGGTCAGCCATCAGCGTTCAGCTTTCAGCAAAAGGCCCTTAAAACAAGGGTTTGGCTGACGGCTGATAGCTGAATGCTGAAAGCTCCATCCAGATTTTTATTCTTTCTGGATGGACACTAAATAGGATTTATATCTTGTTATGATACTAAATCTTACCCCTGGCAATTAACTTGGTTCACCCTGTTAAACCGTGTTCTCGCGGGGGCAGTTTAACAGGGTAAACCGTTGCTGTACGAATTTATTTGGGTAAAGTTTTAAATGTACTTTTCGAATAATTTTCCAGTAATGCCTCGGGCATACCGCCTTCAGTGAGGACCACACGGTTTTTGATGAGCCATCGCCCGTTTTGCTTTACCAGCTCGGTTCTTTCACGCCCGTACTCGGTAATTTTACCCTCTGTTGTCAGCAGGTCTGCCTTGATGCTGTGCCAGAGGAATGACGCTACAGCCTTGTCACCCTGCACGTCAATCTTCATGTTTGTTAACATCATCTCTGACACCCCCTCTGGTATTGCCTTTTCAGCCTTCGCCTCTTTTTCCTCATTTCCGCCGGCATTGAGCTGACCATATATAGCCTTGATCTCCTCCAGGCCATTATAGACCAGGCCGTTTACCTCCAGCCTGCCGTCTTCAGTGAAAAAGGACTTGAAATCATGCTTGCTGTCAGGCCGGAACTGAGCATAATAATCGATAAACATATCCTCAATTGCGACGCGCTCAATCAGCTGTGTCAGCTCAGGCGGTGTTGTCTGCTGAGGAGCCTCAGGTGCTCCGGAACAGGCAGCAATAAATCCCAGTAAGGCAAGGGTAATAATCAGTTTTAACTTTTTCATAGTTCCTCCTTGATTTAAATTCAAAATGGATTAAAGACTAATTTTAAAAACAGTTTCTGGTTTATGGTTATATAAGCTCAATATTCATATTAAAAGCTGCAAGGCAACACTAAAGTTATAATAAAAATACGAAATACCATATAAAGGATTTTTTCATCCATGATTACCCGCCAGTTAATTATTCACTGCGAAACATATAAATCTCTTCATGATGTCTGATGAATGAGGTGTTTCTCTTACTGTCATCATTATTTCATCAATATTTCGACCCGATGTAACAAGTTCATCTGCCTGGTTTATTATGTAGGCCTTCATGATATTCGTATTGTATTCAGGATGAAACTGCACTCCCCATGCGCATTTCCCTATTCTAATGGCATGATAAGGTTCAAATTCATTTGAAGCAATAATAGTTGTGCCTTGCGGAATAGTAATTGCTGATTGTGCATGCGTTACATGGACAGGGATAGATGCTGGCATATCTTTAAAAAGAGGGTCTTTAACAGCTTCAGTGGAAAGAGTTATATCTACGGTGCCTATCTCTTCGCCTTTTGGATGAAAACCTACCTTTCCTCCCATTGCCTCAGCCAGAAGCTGGTGACCATAACATATACCCATGAAAGGTATTTCACGTTTGATCAGGCCGGGTATCCAATCCAGGAGAAGGTCACTCCAGGGTAGATGCTCTGTTACCATAGCATGTGACCCGGTAATTACAACACCCTTGCATTCGCTGTATTCAGGCAGAGGCTCCATTTCCTGAATGTCTATAGTAACAGCTTCATCATGCCTGATCCCCATTGATCTTATTGTCCAGAGATCAAAATCGCCATGCTCCTCTTTCACTGAGGGAAATGTTGTTCCTGCCTTGATAACATAAATATTTTTCATTTATCCCCTAAACCCTTTTCAAGCTGTTTTCCCCTTTCTTCTTTTTCTGCGACACAATAGATGCCGCCCTCTTCAGCGCCCGTTTTAAAGCACCGGTTGCATGAGATGCATCTTGCCTTAGTTGTGTCACCCCTATTCCACCTTGATGCAAGGTCAGGTTCTCTGATTAGCGGTCTTGACATGGTAATGTAATCAATTCTATCCTCCTGAATTGCCTTTTCACACACCTCATATGACCTGAAACCACCCACAACCATTACAGGGCAATGGACAACCTCCTTGACCTTCAATGCATATGGCATGTTCCATGCCTCTTTTTCAGGCCTGTTTACCCTCATCCTTAAGGGGCCATACTTTATACCTGATGCGCTGTTGCCGGATGATACCTCTATAGCATCAATGCCTTTATCAGAGAGCCTTTCTGCCACATATAAACCTTCTTCTATCTGAAGGCCCCCCTCCATGTTATCAGCGCAATTCATCTTAATCATTACCGGAAAATCATTACCCGCATTTGCCCTTACCTTTTTATACACCTCCATGACAAACCTGCTCCGGTTTTCAATATCTCCGCCATATTCATCCTTTCTCAGGTTTGTATGTGGCGACATAAACTGGTTTAAAAGATAACCGTGTGCGCCATGAAGCTGTACAGCATCAAATCCATATTCCCTTGCCCTGTATGCGCCTTCACCAAACGCATTTATTAATCCCTCTATTTCTGCAATGGTGAGCTCCCTTGGTTTTGCCTGGTAATGAGCCGCCATCACAGATGAGGGCGCAACAGGTTCTTCTCCTGTATTATCAGGCAGAGCCTGTCCCCCGGCATGAACAAGCTGTATGGCAATGCTTCCACCCGCATCATGGACAGTTTTAGTTAGTCTTTTATAATCCTCTTTAAACGCATCAGTGTTTATACCAAGGGTACCGGCAAGCTGCCTTCCTTCGGGCTTAACAAAAGTATAGCCCGTTATAATGAGCCCAATACCACCATCTGCAAGTCTCTTATAAAGGGTTGCAAGTTTTTCTGTTGGCCTGCCATCAGGGTGAGCCATACCTTCCCATGTTGCAGACCTTACAATACGGTTCCTTATTTTTAACCCTTTAATACTGGTTTCCTCAAATATTGTTGCCATACTACCCTAACGTTTCATCCTGAGATAGGCATCAATAAAATTATCAATCTCACCATCCATTACCTTTTCAAGGGTGCCGACCTCTTCGTTTGTCCTGTGGTCTTTGACCATCCTGTAGGGGTTAAAGACATATGACCTTATCTGGCTTCCCCAGGCAATATCCTTCTGGTTCTGGTGCATCTCCTGTTTCTTCTTATCCTGCTTGCTCTTTTCAAGGTCATAAAGCCTTGCCTTCAGAACCATCATTGCCATCTCTTTGTTCCTGTGCTGGGATTTTTCATTCTGGCACTGCACCACAGTATTTGTCGGGATATGTGTTATCCTGATGGCTGAACTTGTCTTGTTAACATGCTGCCCGCCAGGCCCGCTTGCCCTGAATGCATCTATGCGCAGATCCTTTTCATCTATCCTGATATCTATATCTGTGTCCACCTCCGGGATAACCGAAACAGATGCAAATGTGGTATGCCTGCGGCCCGTCGCATCAAAGGGTGATATCCTGACCATGCGATGAACCCCGTGTTCAGACTTCATGAATCCGTATGCATACGGGCCTGATGCAGAGAAGGTAACACTCTTGACCCCTGCCTCATCGCCAGGCATGTAGTCAATCACCTCGGTCATGTACCCCTTTGATTCACACCATCTCAGATACATCCTGTAAAGCATCTCAACCCAGTCCTGAGACTCTGTGCCCCCGGCTCCGGCATTAATGGATACTATACAGTTCCTTTTATCATCCGGGTCACTCATAAGGCACTCCAGATCAAGGCTTTTTACCCTTTTCTCCAGACTGGTTATATCCTTTTTAAATTCTTCCATTGACGCCTTATCATCCTCTTCGGATGCAAGCTCAATCAGCATGGAAAGGTCATCAGTTTCCCTCTTTAACCCCTCCCATCTCTCTATTATCTCTTTAAGATTCGAGCGTTCCTGTGATATGCGTGAGACCTCGTCCTGGGGTTTGTCCCAGAAACCAGGTTTTGACATTATTGAATCGATCCGTTCAAGCTCTATACTCTTGGCATCCAGGTCAAAGATGACTCCGAAGCATTATAAGTATATCATTAAGTTCGGCTAACTTTAGTTTCATATCATTTTCCATAATTTTTCTACCTCACAGATGATTTAAATCGGGAAAGAAGATAACATCAAAAGGCTTGATAGTAAAGGGAATGATAAGTGAGTGCAAAAGCCTCAAATATTGAAGCAGCACAGGGCCTAAGCCCCCTTTTTATACAGAACAGCAAAAGGGGGGCCATTTTTTTGATCACTCCACCCTAACCCTTTGCCCTATATTTTAGGGTCAGCATCATATCAATAAAAACCATGACTGAGTTCAGGATATAGAGGAATATAACCTCATCCATACGGCCATATATCTTAAACATGATCCCTGAGGCATAACCTGCCAATACTATGCAGAGAAAAAACATGCTTTTGGCCCTGGAAGACTTTGTTTTCCATGTCCTGTATATGGAAAACGGCCAGGCAAGGCCGAAGCACAGCAACATTATAGTTTCAAATATCTTTGCTTCCATTGTTTGTCTTTCTAGGCTTCCTTAAGTATCTTTATGGAGCTCTTTTCCACGAGTTCCTTTTCTTTTTCAAGATGTTCAGCCATATATGGCGAAGATATATGGTTAATAAGGGCTTCAAGGCTCTCCCATCTCTCCATAATAGTCACCACATTCTCATCCAGCTCCTGGGGGGGAAGCCCTGTCTTGAAATCTATGGCCGGGAAGTATTCTATGCACCCCTTCTCTGCCCTTACCCTTGGCACAATACCTTTAAAAAGTCTTAAAAATTCCTGCACCTTTCCTTTTTTTACATGAACTGTTGCCAATACATTTATCATTTTTTATCTCCTTTTTTGAATTCAACTATCCTGAGTTTCTTAAGCGGTCTTTTAGCAATATTTCTCTTTTCCTTCCTTTTCGATTCGCCCTGATCCCTGTCACTGATAAGTGAGATTGAATAGTCATTAATCAAAATAAGGCGCCTCTTGTACAGGGAGCCGATGGCATTTTTATATATCTTTTTACTGACCCCGAACATACTGTATATCTTTTCCGGGGGCGTCTTGTCAGAAACATCAAGCTCTCCCCCATTTTTCTTAAGGAGTTTCATAATCTTTTCTGAAAGAAGGCCAATATCGTTAACATCTCGCTTTTGAAGAGAGAGGTCAATCTTGCCGTCTTCCCTTATCTTTTTAATATACCCTGTTATTTTCTGTCCAAGTTTCAACGGTTGAAAGATCTCATTTTTATACAGCATTCCAAGGTGCTTGCTGTTTACAATAGCCTTGTATCCCATGGGCGTGATCTCGCCTATTATAAGATCAACACGCTCCCCTTCCCTTAGCTCTGCCGGTTTAATCTCATTATCCTCTTCCTGCATAGGTTCAGGGCGGGGCCTTCGCTTTATTACTATCCTGCCTTTTTCTCTCTGTTGCCCTTTTTTTTTTGACTCTGCCATTTTACCTGCTTTCCATGTTTTATTGTTAACTAAACTGGGACTTGAATGCCTCAAACTCCTGTTTAAGATCATGCAATTCCCTGCGCAGTATTGCTATTTCATCTTTAAATAAATTAATCTGTTCAACACCACTCTCATGCACCATCCCTTTATTATCTGGCGTCTGACTGTGTTCCTCAAGCTGTACAACCGGATCACCTTCCAGCAGGTGAGTATAACGGCACTCCTTTCGACCCGGCTGCCTCGGGAGCGACTTTACAAGACCAACCCGTTCCAGATTAGAGAGAGTCTCCTGCAACTCCTCAAGGCCTGAAAAAGGATAAAGTCTCTCTGTTCGGCTGCGTATCTCGCCAGGGGTTTGTGGGCCTCGCAAAAACAGTATGCACATTACTGCCTCTTCGCTGCGCTTCAGATTGTATTTCCCGGAAAAGGTCTGTGCATACCTTGGCACCCTGCTGCCGCTGCTTTCCATTGCATACTTTTTCTGGCGCAGGCCCTCCAGAGCTGATAATACAGCCTCTTCTGTGTAGGATGTAACCGGTTCACGGTTTGATTTCTGGTTACATGCATTAACAAGGGCATTAAGAGAAAGGGGATAGTATTCAGGTGTTGCCATCTCCTTTTCCATCAGGCAACCAAGCGCCCGGACCTCTTCATCTGTAAGCAAAATATCCATATAAATTACCTGTTTCGATTTTATAATTACGATTGCAGATTCTAGCCAAAATATCAATCGGATTATTGCCTGATTGTCTCCCCCCTGAAAAAATAGCGGTTAAAGGATCTATCAGTCATATTTCTCATAAGCCTTACCATTATAAAGATAACTATCATGGCGAATATGAACCTCAAAAATAATACACCCGAAATATGCCCGCCTAAAAATATCATAAGCAGTGTATCCTCTATCATGCTGTGCATAAGCCCCATAAAGGATAAGGAAAAAAATATATCTCTTTTCGACAGCCTCCCTGACCTTGCCTCATGAATTATAAGCCCGCCTCCGTAGCCTATTCCCATTGTCATACCGATAATTGTGACAGGGGCGGCATCCTTGCTGATGCCCATCATATGCAGAACCGGCCTCAGCACACGACCCAGCATATCTGTGATATGCAAAAAGTTCAGCAACTTGACTATGACCAGCAGCAGCAGGATTATTGCATATACGGTTAAGATTGTCTTGCACTGAGAGATAGCCCAGGCTGACCACGAGGGGTCAATCCTTTCCGGTTGCCATACGGCATTAAAGCCTGTCTGGAGAAACCCGGTAGAGAGGTATATCCGGTTAAGCAGGATTCCAAATATCAGCGAAAAAAAGGCCCTGAAAATCAGCATAAACCTGAGCCTTATACCAGCCTTCCGTGTGATTCCAAGCTCAATCGGAAGCGAATGGGCCACAAGCATCATTGTCGCAAGTACCGTTACCTGGGCAACCTTAAGATGTTCATGAACCGCCATTGATGAAAATACAACTATGGCCGCATACAGGTTTGTCAGCATGGCGGTTGCCCATACAACCCCCATGCTTCCGGGGAGCCCGGCAAATTGCACCACATGCCCCAATGCCAGACCGATGTACTCAATAACGCCCATGTCAGTTAATATTTTCGTAACCACGCTGACAGGGATAACGATCTTTAACAGAATGAGGCTGGTCTTCCATGTTTCAGCAAGGAGTATCTCTCCCTGTTTTTTCAGGGAATTTATAAATACCTTAAATTCCATACCTGTTTCAAATTGGGCTATAAGTATCAGCCTCTATTTCATCTATCTCCCTGAATCCATTGTCCAGCCATTGCCCAGCCCGTATGGGAGAGTAACAAATGGGGCTGCCTCCACATGGTGGATCAGTCCGTCACGTATGGCAAAGGTTTCCATTGTCACAAGGTTTAGTATCATCCCTGGCGGGTCACCCGGTTTTGCGGTGCGGCTTGTCCCATCGTGAACAAAGAGCGGAAAGGTGCCCACAATCTGTTTTGCCTCATCAATAATAAGTACCCTTCTTGGTCTGATACGTTTCATATGGGCAAATGTCTTTGTGTTTATCTGCTCTTCACAGGTGAGCATGCTGAACCTGAGCATCTCCCTTCCCTGTTCAGTTTCAGCAGTAGGTATAAAGGGGGCAGGCATCATACGGCCCCCTGGCGGCGGGTTATTTACTGTCTGGTATCCGTTTTCATGCCTGACGCACTCCTTTGCAAATGCCCCGATTTTGCCATTATCCCCTTCAAGTGCATCAAAATAGGTGTTTGCGATGCGATAGAGCATGTCCCTTGAGGCCCTTTTATCTGGAGGCACATCCTCTGTAAGCAGGGGAACAGGTGTTGTAAGAAGCGGTATTGCGGCATCATTTATATCACGATCATAAAGGTGCTCTATCTCCTGTATTTTTCCACGGTCTATCTTGAGCCTTACAGCAACAAGCGCATTACGCCCCCCTATCAAGAGACGTGTCTGTAAAGCAACCTGCCCGTTAACAGGGTCAGCCACATATATCTTAAACGCGGTTGGTTCGGTTTTTGTGCGCCATAATACCCCCTCTCCCACACCCATGACCCCGGTGTTTTCTGTCATACGGACATCCATGGAAAGAGGCGGGGTGCTGTTAATATCCTGCTTGAAAATGGCATTCATATATCCATCCATAATAGCAACCAGGCAGGCCCGGTTACACTCCTTTTTGTCTGCCTTGTCCCATTCCGGTTCTGCGCACAGGAGACTGGAACTAAATAAACCAGCAATCAGTAACACAACTGAATAATACCAGAATCTGGAAAATCTTCTGTATTCCATAATGTCCTCCCTGATAATGATGTTACACCTCTGTTTTATATGAATCTTCTATCTACATTAAATCATGAGCTTAATAACCAGAACTCTTTTTTCTTCCGGCTATTTATACTCACAAATTCACGAAAAAAATTGAAGAGAAGATAACAGCAAAAGGCGTGACAGTAAAGTGAAAGATTACAGATGTATCCAGTACAGACAATGGGCAGAAAACCCCATCTGAAGTTTTTCAGGCATTAAAAAACTGATTGGCCGGAAACTTGAAATATCTATTTTTATCACAAGCATCGCACTGGCTTTGGTCTGGAATTACTAACCCGCTTTCTTTAAATATTATGGCCTAAATGTACTGTAAATAATCCACTCAGTAATCTCTTCGCAGGAACATCATGCGGCAGAAGCTTTTAAATATTTCAATTATCCTATGGCACCATGACATATAATTTTGAGTCCACAATCCTGATTGCCTATCTTTATTTCTGACTGCTTGTCTTCCTGCAATAAATGCTGGCTGCATCTGGAGCTCTCTTAACGCATTCAGCTGGGCATCTATATCATGGGCCTCTGTCCTTCTCTGAAGGCAGTTTATCTTATACATATTCTCAATATCCTTATCCTTGTATGCTGTTTTAATCCTGAAAAAAGCCTTGCCCCAAATATGAATAAACCCCATCTGAATCAGAAGCAGGCTGAGGCATGGCTGACCCAGGCCTTAACATCATCCAGGGTAAATTTGAACCCCCTTGGCACCTTGACCTTTCCTGATTTAACAGCATTCTGGCATTTACTGAATAGTTCTTCCGGAATAGCAGCAGATAGCTGTTTTATTGATACGATTCCACTGCCCTTGACCAGCAGTTCAACTACCTGTTCTTTAAATCCCGAAATTACAAGTTGGGACATCAGCGCTGCCATCTCTATCATGCCCTGGGCCCGAGACTCGCTTATTCGAATGGCGCGGGAAATATCAGAGGCATTTGCCAGACTGAGTTCTCCAATAGTAGTGATACCGATTTTAGCAAGGGCCTTCTCAAGTTTATCTCCAATGCTCTCTATCTCTTTAACAGGAGTATTTCCCAGATCAACCCAGAATTTTATTACAGCAGTAGATTTATCTGCACGTTCCGATGCTGAAGGTTCCTGGCGCACAACCTTACCGAGCTGGGTCTTGCCTGCCGTTTCAATCTCTTTATCTGATGCCGCATGTGCCTCAAACCGCCAGCCAGCAGCCTTTAAAAAGGCTGTTGCCTCATTAAGCTTCATACCGGTTATTGCAGGTATTATATCTGTTTTACTTATACCCTCAGGGGTCGTTTCTACTGGTGTCCTGGAGGTAAACTCACCTATTGAGCTGACAAAAGAGATACGCAATGTAGACAGCATCCCGGGATTGATGTTTCCGCTTGCAATATCATCTGATGAAACCGGCCTGACAGACATATTACCCCGTGTGTCTGAACTTACAGTAACCTTTAACTCAAGTTCAGCATTGCTTAGGATCATATTAACCTGAGAATCCAGATCAGGTACAAGCCTTTTCTGTGCCTCTGTAAATGACTGGCCTGCAGATTGAAGAAAAGTTCCAAGATCAATTTCCTTAACCGTTATCTTATCAGCCATGATTCTTTCTCCTGTTCTGCCTTACTATTTTGTGACGATGTTGCGTGATGGTTCAATTTTTAACGGGGATGGAACGGGAACCAGGGTTGCTGTCAGCTTTGATGCTATCTTTACATCGCGGCCCAGTTTACGTTCTGTCCGGATATTACTGGTATTTGCAAAAAGTGTCTTGAGCCCCTTGGTTTCGGATGTTTCATTTACATTTTCGACTATTTCCAAATCCATGGCAACCTCAACAGTCGCCTGAGAAAACTGGTAGAAGGTCGGAGTCATGCCCAGCTCAAGCAATGACACTGTCTGTCTCTCACCCTCTTTAAAGGTGACATTACCCTTTTCATCTATGACCTCTGTGATGTTCCTGACAATCTCTACTTTGGTATCTGCAAGCTCTACAAGCATCTCTGCAGATGCCCTGTCAAGGCTCAGTTGAGCATCAGCAATACCTTCTGAAAGCATCCTGATCAAATCGGCAAAGGAGGTTGATGGAACCTCTTTGACCTTTGTCTCTGCCGGAACTATAGGTGTTCGGAAAGCATTTTGTTTTTTTAAATTGATATTGGCATTGGGTTCCATTTCACACTCCTGTAATCTAAATAAGAATCATCGCTGTCATTTTAGTCAAACACAAGAACAGTCGGTAATAGCATGTAACAAACCATATTACACGCTATTACCATGCCTGTCATAAATGCGCATCCATAAAGTTTATAAAGCAGCCTTATATTATGCGGGTGGTGTTGGTGCCGGCCTGTTATCAACAAAAATCAGCTCAGGCGCTATCCTCGGAGGAGGAGGAACCGGAACCATCTTTGTCATAAGCCTGCTTGTGCCATGTACTTCCTTTCCAAATTTACGGTTGTGAGATACATCTACATTTACAGAGGCGCTGAAACAGCCAAAGCCTACCTTTGCCTTGGAACTTACCTTGATGTTTGTCTCTGAAGATGTAGTGGTTTTAATGTCCATGGTCACCTCTATTGTTGCCTCTGAGAACTGATAAAAGGTCGGCAGCAAACCGATCTGGAGAAGTGACACTTCAACTGGATCCGAATTGGTAAATGATACATCGCCGGATGAGCTTATTGTCTGTGTGACGGCCATAACAAGCGGCACAGTAGTTTCCGCAAGCATCTTTGCTGTCTCAACAGAGTTCTGGTCAAGAGCCCTCTGCGCCTCGGCTATTCCTAGCCCCAGCTTCATTACCATCTCCGGCAGGGGAACTGCCAATAATTCTTGTCCTACACTAGCCATATTGACCTCCTGATATTTGTTAATAGTTGATTACTTAAAAAAAATGACCTGCTGTAACTCGACTAAAAGTTAATTTGCCTGAAAAGCCGTTACATCTAAAATCGGTTAGTAAAACATTATATTTCTTGCTACACTTAAGATAACTTGAAACAAGAGCCTGAAAACAGAAAAGAGATTATTCAATCTTGACACAAAAAAAATGATCTGCTGAGATACTTCTAAACGCCGTTATCAGGGCATTTGACACCCCTGGATAACATCTCGGCAACCTTTTTTAACCTGTTTACATCCACAGTTACAGGCCCTATATGGGATATCTCACGGTTTGCCTTCAATGACAGATACCCTGAGAAGGGCAGCGTTGCCAGCATTTTTCTGCCGTTGAAACGGAGAGCGATCTCACCTCCAACAGATCTGACAAGAGAATCCATCGGGAAACCACAGCCGATGATCAGATACATCCCCCTTGCCGGGCCTGTTATTTTAATACTGGCGCCCATTGCAGATGCCATAGAAGATTTAACTGCTGTATCAGTAACAGGCATAACTGTATGCAAGATACCTTTCTATCTGGACCGCTATGGGGAACAGATATAAAAAAAGTGATTAATTTATGCGGTAAAACAAGCAAGACTGTATTAATAACAAGATGGTGGCATTATAAAGATATAATATTTGCTTGTCAATAAATTAATCTTCAAAACAGGGCTGTAACCATTTAAAATACCTTCTCTGTTTACAGCTCTATTTTTCACACATTTTTCATTTTTCTTTCTTATTCATTTCATACAAAGTCTTTAGAGTCATCTTAAAGAATAAATGATTCATTAAACCTTTAAGATGGAGGTAACTCAAATGATGCTGAACAGGAAAAATATTTTTACCCTTACACTTGCTATTTTTCTTATTAACGTATTGGTTTTTGCTGACAGTGAGGGCCAAAACACTAAAACCCTTTCATCCTATTTCTTTATTGAAAATGGAGACCCTTCGATCGACCGGTTACCGCTGAAAAGCACAGATGTATGGGTGAACATAAGCGGTGTTATAGCGGAGGTCACAGTTAAGCAACAGTATGCAAATAATGGCACGCGCCCCATAAATGCAAAATATATCTTTCCTGCATCAACAAGGGCCGCTGTGCATGGCATGAAGATGAGAATTGGCGATGAGATTATTACTGCAAAGATAAAGGAGCGGGAAACAGCCCAGAAGGAATTCGACCAGGCTAAAAAAGAGGGTAAGACAGCATCACTACTCAAACAGCAGCGCCCGAATGTCTTCAGCATGAGTCTATCCAATATAATGCCATCTGATATTATTGATATAGAGCTTAAGTATACTGAACTTCTCGTACCGACAGATATGATATATGAGTTCGTATACCCGACTGTAGTCGGACCAAGGTATTCAGGTGAACCTGAAACAGCATCAACTGAAACGAACAGTTGAATCAAAAACCCCTATCTGAAGCAGGAGGCTAAGTCAGAGACAGCTTTTAATATTGATGTCAATATAGCTACAGGCATCCCTCTTCAGGAGGTCACATGTATAACGCACGATATTGAAACACGATTTGAAACAGAACAAAAAGCAAGGATAAAATTGAAGGATACAGAGAAATCAGCAGGTAACCGGGACTATATATTAAGGTACAGACTTGCCGGTCAAAAGGTGCAATCAGGGATTATCCTTTCAAAGGGTGAAAATGAAAATTTCTTTCTCCTTATGCTTGAACCGCCAAACACGGTCAAGCCTTCTGATATCCCCAGGCGTGAATATATATTTGTTGTTGATGTATCAGGCTCAATGAACGGCTTTCCGCTTGATACAGCAAAGGATCTGCTGAATGACCTTATCGGTAATCTCAGGGAAGAGGACAGATTTAATGTGGTTCTTTTTGCAGGGACATCCAATACATTTTCCAATATCTCTGTACCGGCAAACAATTCAAATATTGAAAAGGCAATCCGTTTTATCGAAGAGGCAAGAGGCAGTGGCGGCACAGAACTCCTTTCCGCCCTGAAACATGGCTTTTCTATTCCGAAAGATGAGAATATTTCAAGAACCGTAATGGTAATAACAGACGGCTATATTGAGGCAGAAAAGGACGTTTTTGAGTTCATCAGCGGTAATCTTAACAGCGCCAATGTGTTTGCATTTGGTGTGGGATCTTCAGTAAACCGCTACCTTATAGAGGGGATTGCCAGATCAGGTCTTGGAGAACCCTTTATTGTAACAACCCCCTATGAGGCAGGGATAACAGCACAAAAGTTCAGGGGATATATCAGCTCACCTGTATTAACGGGTGTTTCTGTAAAATTCTCGGATTTTGATGTGTACGATGTTGAACCTTCAACCATTCCTGACCTTTTTGCTCAAAGGCCCATTATAGTAACCGGAAAATGGAAAGGAGGATCAAACGGTCAGATAGAGGTGAAGGGCAGAACCGGGAAAGAGATATACTCTCAAATTTTTCCGATGGCTAAAATTAAAAGCTATGATACTGACGGTGTATTAAAATACCTCTGGGCAAGAAAAAGGATCAGCCGGCTCACTGACTTTAATGCTGATGGAGAAAATCCAGAGATAAAATCTGAAATTACCAGCCTTGGGCTTGCATATAATCTGTTGACCAGGTATACCTCCTTTATTGCAGTGCGTGATATAGTAAGGAATACTGAGGGGCTGGCAAAGGATGTTAAACAACCCCTGCCATTGCCAAAGGGGGTAACCGACCTCGCAGTAGGAGACTGTGCCAGGGTTCCGGAGCCGGGTTTGTATATTATGGTTCTGCTAATGGCTGCTGTAACAGCCACAGGAATTTTTCGCAGAAAAATGGCAAAGGTCTTCTCTCCAAGGGCATATAGAAAGTAAATAAAGGTATAAAGATGTCAAACCGGTTCATAATAAAAGTTACCATAATGATCATTTGCCTAACGATTGCATGTGGTCTCAAGTATCAATACAGTAATGGCAGCAGTGATAGCTTGGCCTGGATACTTGAGCCCACAGCATATCTCGTAGAGGTTACCGGAGATATGAGGTTTGAGAAAGAAAGTGGCGCAGGATTTGTTGATCATGAAAGAGGGATAATCATAGCCCCTTCATGTTCAGGTGTGAATTTCATGATCATCGTATTCTGCCTTTCAGCATACACAGGCATAATAAAGATACAAAAAACAGGGCAGCAGTTCATGTGGATCATAATCAGCCTTGCAGGAGCCTATATCTATACCCTGCTAGTTAACACCTTTAGAATCCATCTTTCCATATACAGTATCAGGACAGATTTTCTTCAGGCATGGCTTTCAGGAGAAACAGTTCACCTGATTGAGGGGGTGCTAATTTTTTTTATATCTCTCATAATATTAAACTCATTACTGAACAGGATCATGGCGCCTGATTTTAGTAAAAGGTCAGAAACGCCCTGTAGCTTTAGCAGAAGATTGTTTTTACCGGTTTCCATATATCTGTTTTTCACCCTGCTTGTTCCTCTATTTAATCATGGAGGTCTCACCAGGGATAATAATTTTTCCAGGCACACATTTATTGTTCTGATAAGCTGCCTTATTGTTCTTATGATATCTTTTTTATTCAGGATAAGTTGTCATTATCTTGCAGCTAGGGTAAAGTGAGTCAAATTAAATGGAGGAGCTATGAAACAGAGGATTCTGATCGTCGAAGATGAGCCAGCCATAGTTGATAATATCCAGTATGCCCTTGAGACTGAGGGGTTTGAAACAATCTGCTTTTCCGAAGGCAAAACCGCCCTTGAGTGTCTGGACAGAGAAGGTATTGATCTTATAGTGCTGGATATCGGCCTTCCTGACATAAGCGGTTTTGAACTGTGCAAGGATATCCGCAAAAAGACCAATACACCGGTCATCTTTCTCACTGCACGCACAGAGGAGGTGGACAGGATTGTTGGCCTTGAGATAGGCGCTGATGACTATGTTACAAAGCCATTCAGTCCGAGGGAACTTACCGCAAGAATCAGGGCAGTATTAAGAAGAACAGCCCCTTCCAATGAAAACTCACAAGAACAGAGTATATTTAATATTGATGAATCACGCAGGAGGATAACCTACAGGGGTAAACCCATTGATCTGTCACGATATGAATTCAATATCTTAAAAACATTTATCCAGAGACCGGGGCATGTCTTCTCTCGTGACAGGCTCATGGACATGGCATGGGAAGAACCCGAGGCAAGCCTTGACCGCACGGTTGATGCCCACATAAAAAATATAAGGGCCAAACTCAAAAATATCGACCCTGATACTGACCCCATAATAACCCACAGGGGTGTCGGATACTCATTAAGGGAAGATCTATGAAACTTGGCATTCGAATATTCCTCTGCTATCTTGTAATCTTTGCCGCATGTTTCTACTTTCCTATAAACTTTGTGCTTGATCATCTAAGGATCCGCTACCTTGAGGGGGTTGAAGACCCCCTTGTGGATCAGGCCAACATACTGGCTGCCATAGCAGGGAATGAGATGGAAAAGGGCTCGCTTGATGAAAGAAGGTGGGATACGATATTCAATGAGGTCAAATCCCGAGAACTCTCGTCAAGGATATATGATTTTGAAAAGAAGAATGTGGATATGAGCATCTATATAACCGATAAAAATGGTATTGTCATTTTTGATTCTGAAGAGAGGGCCAATATCGGTAAGGATTTTATGAAGTGGCGGGATGTAAGGCTAACACTCAGAGGGGAGTACGGGGCGCGCACTACAAGGAAATTTGACAATGACAACAAGTCTTCAGTGCTCTATATCGCTGCCCCCATTATTATAAAAGGGAGGGTTGAAGGGGCGCTGACTGTGGCAAAGCCCACCACCAATATTAATAACTATATCGATAAGGCAAAACCCGAGATACTGAAGGTAAGCCTCTTATCAGGGTTTTGCGCCATTGTGCTGAGCCTTGTTGCCACGCTATGGATAATACGACCCATAAACCGTTTGAAGCTCTACGCTGAGGATATCAGGGAGGGGAAAAGGGTGCCATTCCCCAGGCTTGATACTACTGAGATAGGTGAAATGGGCCTTGCCTTTGAAAGGATGAAGGAGGCCCTTGAAGGCAAAAAATATGTTGAAAACTATATACAGACCCTTACACATGAGATTAAAAGCCCTGTTTCCGCCATAAGGGGCGCTGCAGAACTTCTTGAAGAGAATATGCCAGAGGAGAGAAGGGCGCGTTTTCTATTAAACATCAGAACTGAGGCAAACAGGATTCAGGATATCATAGACCGGATGCTGGAATTATCTGAGCTTGAAAACCGCAACAGGCTATATCAGCTTAAGGAAATAGACACAGGGGCTATGATACGAACAGTTATCGAGAGCAAACAGCCCATGCTTCTTAAAAAGAACATGGCGGTTAATATAAAGATTGATGAAGAGCTGCATGCAAAAGGTGACCAGTTTCTACTCCACCAGGCAATCTCAAACCTTGTCCAGAACGCAATAGACTTCAGCCCTTCAGGTTCACAGATCACTGTGTCAGTCAAAACAGATGGTGATCTGATTTCAATTGAGGTCATTGATAATGGGTCAGGCATACCTGATTATGCCCTGGAAAAGATTTTCAATAAATTCTTTTCACTGAACAGGCCTGATACAGACAAAAAGAGCACAGGCCTTGGCCTCAACTTTGTAAGAGAGGTTGCAGAGCTGCACAATGGAAAGATAATGATTGAGAATCGAAAGGAGGGCGGGGTCAAGGCGATGTTTACAATCCCTAAAGGGGATTAATTCATAAGATTCAAGATTGAAAATTCAAAATTTATCAGAGACTAAAGGCTGGACACTTAATATCATCAGACCTAAAAGGTTAAATATCCTGATACAGGTACAGTATTATTTGAGTGAAATATTGAATATTCTTTTCTTTTAAATCTTGAATCTTGATTCTTCAATTTTGCATTTATAGTTATAATAAAAATAGATCAATATCCCAACAACGATTGTCCCGCCACCATATATAATCACAAACGGATTATCTTTTATTGAATGGACAATAATCCACAGGTTACTCAGTATGAATAATATTGGTGTTACAGGATAACCGAATGTTTTATATGGCCGCTCGAGAAAAGGTTTTTTAATTCTCAATATCATAAGACCTATTACTGTAAGCATGGCAAAGAGCGAGAGTGTGAACCCTATATACATCAGCAGTTTATCAAATGAAGAGGTAATCACCATTATGATGGCAATAAGCGCCTGGAGCAGGATAGCCTTGCCCGGTGTGGTATGTTTAGGGTTTACATCGCCAAACCATTTTGGAAATGCATTATCCCTTGCCATTGCATAATAGACCCTTGGCCCTGTCATTATCATTGCGCTTATGACAGATAAGAGGCAGACAGTAATTGCACCGGAAAAGATGCGTCCGATTCTTGCACCGAAAAGGGATATTGCGGCTGTTGCCCCTACATCCTCAACACCTGTCATCTCTGATATGGGGAGCGCATAAATAAAGAGCACATTCAACAGCATATAAAGCGCCATAACAACCATTGTGCCCCATAAGAGCGAAAGGGGTATATTCCTTGACGGCTCCTTTATCTCTGAACCTATATATGCAGCCGCATTCCAGCCGCTGTATGCAAATGATATATAGATCAGTGATGTTGCAAACTCACTGGTAAATAATGATTTGGATACAGGGGGTGAGCTGAAATTGTCAAGGCTGCCCTTTCCATAAAAAAAGCCCAGCATTATAAAGGCCATTATCACTATTATCTTAAATGAGGTTAATATGTTCTGAACTCTGCTTCCAAAACTCAGGCTGTACCAGTGGGCAATAGAAAATAGAATAATTACAGATACCCCTGTGATTGTGAATGCAGTTACAGGAATAACCCCGAATATATTCAACAGTTCTTTACTAGAGGCCTCTGTGTTGATGCTTCTGAAGAGATATTTTGAAAATGCAATGGATGCAGCAGCTATGGGCGCTGAAAAACCTACAATCAGGGAAACCCATCCTGAAAGAAATCCAAATGGTTTACCGATGCTCTCCCTTAAAAAGACATATTCACCTCCGGCCTTTGGGAATATTGCGCCCAGTTCTCCGTAACAGAGCGCGCCTGTAAGGGCGAGTATACCGCCTGTTAACCAGCAGAGGAGCATTGCAGCAGGATTTTCAAGGGAATCCATTATAAAACCTGATGTGGTAAAGACCCCTGTACCTATCATATTGGCGATAACAAGTATAACAGCACTCCCGAGGCCTATATTTCTTTTCAGTTGATTGTTTTCATCCATATTAAATTCCATGACTATATAGATAATAATTTATTTTTAAAACATTTCACAACTCAAAGGATACAGATATCCACATTATGTCAAGAGAAAGCCAGTTGTAAAGGAAATATGTAAGAGGCTGTTACAGGGTAATATTTTAAAAGGTCATTATTAATGCGCATTGGGCATCAAATGCCTGTCTCTCTAGGGCCAGCTCATGGCTGATCTCGATCTTTGCCTCTGCACAGACTGAGTCCGCATCAAAAATAGCTGATGGCAGAGGATATAGCATTAAAGATTAAGTGAATGAGGACAACAAAAATAATCTTCTGAATTTCTCCCCTGCTCTTAATATTTTTTTGACCTTCCATATATTACCTCTGAAACATTTTGTTCGATTGTACTTATAATGTTTTAATTTTATTCGATGTTCCTCTTTACAGTGTTTTATCTTATGTACATTACACTCTTCAGGGTTTACCCGGTTAACTTAATTGTCAAGGGTGTAGGCCTGTCACTTATTTTTACAATATACACATCCTGTAGTTACAACATCAGAACAGCTCTGATTTATTTTACGTTTATTTTTCCTTTCAGAAGATATCAAAAGTTTAAATATTTTATCCGGAAGTGCCGATTTAAGAAATTTGGGTTTTTTGTCTGTGGCGTGATTAATCATTCGCCAATGTAACTTTTTTCGCAGTTTATGATTTTCAGGAGATCACCATGAATAATAGAAACATTAATCTAAAAATTATTATTATAGGGTTAATATTCCATTTGCTGGCATTACCGGCGACAATCTTCGGTTATGCCAATGATGGAAATGACGGCGGCCCGCATCGTCTAATTAACAAGTTTGCGCTGGAAAAATTTATAGAGGCTGCCGGGAAGGACCCTATACTAAAAAAATATGATTTTATGCCTTCCGCAAAAAAATATGATTTAAAAACACCCTCCATTGAGATCGAAAAGCCCTTTACTGTTGAATATGATTCGGTGATACGCTCAGGCGCATGGGATAAAAGTGACAAGATAAAGACACTTGGTGGTTTTAAGACCTATGACGGCGACAATTATTCCGAGGAGGGCAAGGTACGCAATACCTTTGACTGGTGGATCATAGAGGGAGGCTACAACGCTGACGAACCTGAAGGATACATGGCTCTAAGGCATTTTTATGATCCTGTAAATACGGCGACCCCTTACCTTACAGATCTTGTCGGAGAGCCGATTGAAGCCTCTGCTGTACCAGGCGGTATAGTGCCGGATATACTTACGCTTCAGGATGAGACGTCAGCTGCTATTTCTCAGACCGGACAGCATATTTCACTTATGGGAGAAAACCCCAGGGTCAACGCAAGGGACTGGGCGCTTTACGGATCAAAACACGCCCTTCAGGATGTCTCTAAGGCTTTGTCACAGATTCAGGACTCTATAACTGAGATTAATGAGGATGAAAGGGAGCAGTTGTTCGGAAGGGCATGGAGAAGCATAGGTGAATCAATGCACCTCCTTGCAGATATGACCCTTCCTGCACATGTAAGAAACGACGGACATCCGGGGCAGAGCCGCTGGTATACAGACATGATTGCAAAATTCTCCTCACAATATGATCTGAAGGCAGACCCATATGAAGAATATGCGATGGGTAATATAGTGATCAAATACTCCGGCAGCAGGGCGCCTGACACCATTGATAAAAAGATAAAAGAGGCAAAAACGGCCCTTACCCTTTTTGATACGGTCGCAACCTACACAAACGCCAATTTCTTTTCAATAGATACTATTTCAGGAAAGGATATTCATGGGAATATGATAACAAGCGCAAACGGCAAGCCAGATTACCCCTCACCAAAACTGGATCAGCTTGAATATTTCGGTGGAGATATAAATAAGACCGCCTATTATGAAAGAAATGATGAAATTGGTCCCATAAAATTAGCAGCTGTCGAGTTTAAGGATGGGGCAATCTATGGTAAAAATGAGGCACTAACAATAGATGAGGAGGCATGCGATTCACAGGCGAGCCGCCTGATACCTTTAGCCATTGCTGCAAATGTCCGTTTAATGGAAATCATGATCCCAAGGATTGGGATTATTGTGGACGGCCTGGACGGGAAAAACAGGAGCATCAAGGCACATGTGATTACCTGGAAGCAGGATAAGGAGGGAAAATATGACCTCAACTCTCCGATATCCCTTGATGGTGTACCTACGGACAGTAAAAAGGCGCTTATCCGGTTGAGCATAGGTAATGAGACAAAATATTATAGGCAGGAGATCATCAACATAAAGAAGGGTTCCTTTGAAATAAGCCTGCAATACATACCAAGTATAAAACTTGATGAATACCTTGATGCAGATCCTGAGAGCCCTCTAACCGGCGAATTAAGGATCACCGCCGGTTTAGATATGGGTGGTATTGTGGTATGGTCTGAAGAATTCATGCCGCGTTCAATGAGGATATCTCCGGATGAGGTTGAGATGGATGTCTCAAGCGCCTATTCGTTCCGCATAGAAACGGCAGGTGTTAAGAACAGGGAGTTTATCTGGAGTGTGAGAGAGCAGAATGGTGGTAAAATCGACCAGGAAGGCAATTATCGCTCCCCCGATACGCCAGGAACCTTTCATGTAGAGGCAGCATTGAAGGAGGATTTATCAGTCAAGACGACTGCCCTAGTCAGGGTTATAGTGAAAGAGGTATCAGCGGCTTCTGAATCAGAACAGATCACGGATGACCGATCATGGATGACCGCAAGAAAGGAAATTGATTTACTGACATCGACCGATCCAATAGGCACCACGCGATATGGACTCAAGTATTACGGTTCTTCTTCAGAGGTAAAGATTGAGAGGGGTAAGCCCTATATTGACGGATGGAACAAGATTGTGGCGAGCGGATTTTTCACTAAACGCGACAGCGACAACAATGAGGTTAAGCTTCCTTACTGGATCGGTTATTATATATGGGCTAATGCCACTAATACCACACCCGGCACATCAATTCATAATGATCCTGTACCGCCCGGGACGCCCTGGCAGTATGCCATTGAAAGTTACAACAATATCAAAAATAACGATAAATTTGATTATACAGATACGGCAATAGGCGACCTTGGCATAATCGGTACAAAAAAAACAGAATATTCTACTGAGACCCAGTCGGTAAAATGTGTAGCATGGAGAGGACCTTTCTCTGTAACAATAGAATTGTATGGCTATCTTACCTATGATAATCCGACAGGCAACCCATCACGTTATAATCTATATAAAGGGATTCAAAATTCAGATATCCCGCAGGATCAGATTGACATTGCTATCAAAAATATGCCTCAAACGGCGGTTGAAATAGCAGCACAGATGATTGCTTCGCTGGATAAATGGTATTTTAGCCGAATAGCCGATGGGCCGAGCGTAAAGGGTCTTTATGTGTACCTTAAAAGTGACCACTATAACCTTAAGGATGCGGATTTGCCTGACGGACTTCGTGTAGATACAGAGCTTGGGAATAGCATATACAGGATCACACAGACAGGTACTGAGAACCGGTATTTTATCTATATAAACATGGTTGATATGAGTGACAGTGACGATACAGCTTCTGCCCCTATCCGAAAGGCGCATGATCAGATGCAAACGAAAATTAAAGAAAATCTGGTATCAAAAGCCTACGCGGATACAAAGAAAATATCTTTTGAAGGCGCTGATGAGGCATATGAGCTTCAGGCCAATCCTGATAATAAATCCACATCAAGACGGCACCTTATATTCTGGCGTAAGGCTAATCTATGGGTCCAGGTTGACGGAACTTATACCTCCGCAGATTATGCTGGCCAATCTCCATATGGAAACAAGCTGGCGCGAATCCTCCTTGAAAAGGTGCTTCAGGACAAAAGTTTTGCAGCCCCAAAACTGAAAGAAACGCCGATAACGCAGAAGTATGTTCAACCTGAACCGCCCCCTGCCCAGGATACAGTAATACCGGCAGAATCTCCGGTTAGTCCCGTCACAACGAATGCTCCTCAGACACCTGCGCAACCTGAACAACAGTCAGCTAAACCGGATGTGCAGAACGAGCAGGAATCCCCTGAAGAAGATATAACCAAAACGGCGCAGGAGGTTAAAAAACAGGTTGAAGATATAGGAAATGCATTCAGGAATATCTTTAAGAGAAAATAGGAGAGAAACTTGAAATTAGGCAAACGTCCTTAAATATTCAAATATCTCAATATATTTCATGAAAGGAAGCACACCCCTATTTATGTAGCCATTCTTATATGCTACTAAATGTCGTGCGTAAACTAATGGCTCCGTGATGTGCGGAGCCATTGGTTTTATGACCGCACCTGATTTTCAATATTCAATTGTCAAAGAAAAATTCGATTAATATCGTTTATTTGAAAACCTTCTCTTTTAAACTCATTTATCAAATCACGACCAATCGTTGAAACGTAGTATCCTCTGGCCCAAAAATTCTGACCAGTAAAATTTTGCTTATGCCCACCATATGTGCGAGCTATATATATATCGCACTTTTTCCTTTTATATACCCTGCAACCTGAGACACTGAATATTTTGGAAGTATTGAGATCAACTTATGCACATGATCTCCTACCAAATGTCCTTCATGTACTTTACATTCTCTTTGTGCTGCAAGATCCTTTAACATTTCTCCAAGAT
>CAYWRH010000036.1:0-29143 GCA_964460435.1 uncultured Desulfatiglans sp. | reverse complement strand
TCTTTTCGGTAGGATTTATTCGATTTTACGATAGTACTGTGGTAAAGAACAGATAAGCAAGAATGAATATTAAATCCCTGAAGAGGAATAGTCTTAATGATGCCCCGTGATAATCAAAAAAATGTCCTGATTATTGGAGGAGGCGTAGCAGGCATGTCTGCTGCAAGGGTGCTGGCAGGACATCCCGTAAATGTGCACCTTGTTGAAAGGTCAGATTACCTGGGCGGCCATGCCTCTAAATGGGCATGCATGGCCACTGATAGGTGCCAGTACTGCGGCGCCTGTTTAAGCCATGACCTTATCCGCGAAACAGAAGAGCTCAAAAATATTACCCTCTATAAGGGGTGCGTGGTGGATTCCATACAAAACCTTGAGAGCTCTTACCTGGCACATATTAAAGGCAGCATTGATAAAGGGCTTTTTGTAGATGCAATATGCCTTGCCACAGGCTTCACCCCGTTTGACCCCGGTTGTTTGACCTCTTTTGAATATCAGGCAAAGGGAGTAATAACCACAGCAGAGCTCAGCAGGATAATAAAAAATGAAACCCTCAGGGAGGCTTTACATAACAGACCTTCTCCATCCATTGCATTTATCCAGTGTGTCGGGTCAAGAAACCGTGAATTGGGGCTTGATTACTGCTCCCAGGTCTGCTGTAAAACATCTGTACGGTTTGCAAACAGGATAACCAGCATGATCCCTGATGCCTCTGTTACGATTTTTCACATAGATCTACAGACCTGCGGAAAGATGTTCCGCACACAGGTAACGGGCCTTGGCAGGGGAGTCAATTTTGTGCAGGGTATTCCGGGTAAAATATTGCCTGTTGAAAATGATCGGCTCAGATTATTCCAGGAAGACAAGGTTACAGGTGCAAGATATGCCTCTGATTTTGATATGGTTGTCCTGGCCATTGGCATGCAGCCTGATAAATCCCTGGAACTTGCAATCAGCATGGGCCTTGAACCTGACAGATGGGGTTTTATTTCTCGGGAGAGGTCTTACAGCAAAGAAAGAATCTATACAGCAGGCACTGTCAGAGGGCCAATGGATATAATATCAGCCATAGAGCAGGGCATATCTGCTGCACATGATTGTCTTAAGGATATGGGTGTTACATCGGTGCATAAAGGCAGGGTCATAGCTGTACTGGGCGGAGGAGATGAAGGGCGCACTATCTCAAAGGCCCTTAACAGCTCGGGGCACAGGGTTTTCCTCTTTGAAAAAGAAGATACCCTGCCTGCGCCTGACGGGGTAACCCTGTACCCGCAAAGCCGTATAAGGGGCATATCAGGGGGCGCAGGGGATTATATTATCATGGCCGAATCAGGGGGCTCGCCTGTTCAGATCAGGGTATTGGCAATAGTTGCAGCAACAGGTGCGGATAGGCAAAGGCTTTCAGATGAAAAATGGATGCCTGAAAGTGAGCAGATTATTACCCTTGATGGGCTCAGGCTAAGGCCTGTCAGTGAAGTCGTAAAAAACAGCAAGGATATTGTTTTCTGGCTGGATCATGCTGCCCCTGAAAGTAAAATAAACAGCAGGGATGTGCTCTTGTCTGCCATTGAGTTAAAGGAAGCAGGGGCAAATGTGGTAATTATGATGGAAAGGATGCTGGTGCATGATCTTGAAGGGCAGATGCTTTATGACTCTTCCCGCCACAAGGGAATCAGATTTTTACGCGCCCGGACCCGGTCAGATATATCCCTGGCAGAAATCAATGGAAGAATAAACATTAAGATAAATGAGGAGACACTTCCGGGTATCACTATAGATGTGCCATGTGACCTGCTTGTCATACCTCAGATGTCAAAAGCGGCAAAGGATAACAGAGAGTTTTCCGCGATATTGCGACAGGAAATGGACATGGAAGGGTTTCTCCAGTCACCAAATCCAAGGCACCGCAGGGTTCAGGGCGCAAGAAAAGGGATATTCTATGCCGGCTCATGCCATGATGATATAAGCAGTAACGATCTTCTTCATGAGATAAGGACAATAGATGCCCTTATCAACCTTATGCCTCATGATGAGAGTTTATGCCAGGCCTATGCTGTTATAGATGCGGGCAAATGTGGCAAATGCCTTACATGCATCAGGATATGCCCCCATGCTGCTGTTATGATGAATGAGCATTCACCCTCTATTTATGCGAGCGGCTGTGTTGCCTGCGGCCTCTGTGTTACATCATGTCCCGCATCAGCCATCTCAATAAAGGGTTCTGTAACAGATGTGGCAGAGACTTCAGGTTTATCAGGCACTCTTGTCTTTGCCTGTAAAAGATCACTTGCCATTGCAGATAATTCCCCTGATAAGATGAATGAACCTTTAATGGGGTGTAAAATCATCCCCATTGATTGCGCATGCAGCCTTGACCCAAAGTCTGTGATCGACCATCTTGCCGCAGGAGCCAAAAAAATAATGGTGATGAGCTGTCACCCTGATAACTGCCTCTCTGTTCACGGCAGCAGCTCTGCATGTAAAAAGGCGGAAAGAATATTCAAAGATACAGGCTTCATACGATCAATGCTGAGCGTTCATGCAATAGCAGCAAATGAACCTGTACGCCTAAAGCATCTGATCCACAGCGCCTTAAACAAAGAGGATATCTCTGATGAATAATACAGCCATTAATTACGATTCAAAATTTTACACGATATTAAACCGGCATGAAAGGGGTGACAATGTCGCAGACTGCCTCACCTGCGGGATATGTGTATCCAGGTGTTCATGGTATGACGGAGAGGGCGGCCCCAACCCGCGAAGTATGGTCAGGATGGCACAGCTCGGGCTTGACACACTTCTTGCACAGAGCCCCATGATCTGGGACTGCATGATATGCAATCACTGTACAACCGCATGCCCGATGGGAATCAGGATTGCTGATATAGTCAGAATGGCAAGGGGCCTGCCACAGGCAGAGGCCATATTGCCTGAGAGTATAAGAGAGGGCATTAGAACCAGGCTTGAAACCGGGGATGTAAACGGTTTCAGTGAAGATGATTTTAATGAGACAATCGAGTTTCTAAATGATGAGATAGCAGATGAAAATGATGACCCTGATACCCTTATCCCAAACAGCAAAAAGGGGGCAAAGTACCTCTACCTGCCCAACCCCAGGGAGCTTGGGTTAAACCTCTTGCACCTTAAGGCAATGGCCAGGCTCTTTCATGCATCAGGGGAGACATGGACAATGTCACCCAGGCATACAGATGTTACAAACTGGGGGTATTTTGCCGGAGATGATGAGGCAGCAAAAAAAATGGTGCTTCAAATAGTTGAGGCAACTGAAGAGCTTGAAATAGAGACCCTGGTCCTTTCTGAATGCGGGCATGGCTTTTTTGTTCTCAAAAATATGATACCGGAGCTGATAGGCAGAAATCCAGGATTTAATGTGAAAAGCATTATTGAATTCACACTTGAACATGTAAAGGAAGGGAAAATCAGGCTTGACCCTGACGCTCACCCCTACCCTATCATGTACCATGACCCCTGCAATCTTGGCAGAAAATCAGGGGTATTTGATGCGCCCAGAGAGCTTTTAAGCCTTGTCTGCAAAGAGGTTGTTGAACTTGACCCAAACAGGGAAAACGGCATCTGCTGCGGCGGCGGAGGCGGTCTTTTGCAGGACAGTTCAAGTATGAAAAAACGCATGATATCAGGCAAGGCAAAGGCAGACCAGATAAAAAACACAGGCATTAAACATATTGCCGCCCCATGTCTTTCATGTCACAGACAAATTGGAGAGCTGGCCAAACATTATAAACTGGATATAAAGGTTGATACTGTAGCTGCCCTAGCTGAAGAGGCGCTTATTATATGAAATGGGTGGAATACATGAGGATTGAAGTATCTCCAAAAATGTATGAGAAGATGCCGGATATGAGAAGAATTGCAGCGGACAGTAATGTCTTGCCTCCAGGCTTTATTTCCCTGGAGCATATTAATAGTATAACCCATGATATCACCCTATGGGCCACCTTATGCCGGGACATTGATATAAAAAAGAAGAATGCCCTGAATAGATATAATGGGTTTATAAGAACAGAAAAGATGCCATTTTAAGGCGATATTATATAGGGGGATATTATGGAACTTATGGAAATTAAAACAATTATAGAAAATCTGGAATCCACCTCTGACATGAAATATAAACTGGCTGAGATCGATGAGGCATTAAACCGGCGTGAAGAAATAATCCCATTCTTGATAGATATCCTTGAAAAGGCGCTTGAAAATCCTGATGATATTATAGAAAAACATAATTATATGGGCCATTACTATGCACTATTGCTGCTGGGCCATTTCAAAGAAAAGAGCGCTCATGAACTTATATTGAGGCTCTTCAGCCTTCCTGATGAAAAGTCGTCTGATCTGTTCGGAGATATAGTGACAGAAAATTTGCCCAGTATACTTCTTAATACCTGCGGTGGCTGTTTTGACGGCATTAAAGGGCTTGCGTTGAATACTAATGCCTATGAATATTGTCGTGGGTCTGCCCTGAAGGCGATGAACTTCGGGGTGGCAGAGGGCTCCATTTCAAGAGAAGAGGTATTATCATTTTATAAAACCATTCTGGAAAATAGAAAATCAGAACCCTCTTCATTTTTCTTTGATGAACTGGCATCCTGCGTATGTGATCTTTACCCTGAGGAATTAATGGATATCATCACAGAATGTTATGAAGATGATTATATCAATCCGGGTTATATAGGTATTGATTCATTTGAAGAAGCCTTAGCAGCGGGGAAAGAAAAGTGTCTTGAGAATATTATAAAAGACATGAAACTCAGTTCCCTGGATGATATACACGCTGTAATGTCATGGTGGGCATGTTTTGAAGAGAATCAAAAAAGGAGATTTGGTGAAGAGAAATTCTATTTCGATTACGATTTCAACGCTGGTAATATGTCGCATAATGCACACCATAAGAAAAAGAATAAAAACAAAAGTAAGATGAGCAAGGCATCCAAAAAGAAGAACAGGAAGAAAAAATAATGGATGATATTAATGCGCCTCATCCCAGTTTTTGCCATAACCCGCATCAACCTTGAGGGGCACAGAAAGTTTATAGACCCCCTCCATCTCCCTCTTTAACAGGGCCGGCATGATGGCTATCTCATTCTCCGGGACCTCAAACACCAGCTCATCATGCACCTGGAGCAGCATGCGGGTCTTAAACCCTTCCCTTTTGAGCCGTGCATCTATATTTATCATTGCCATTTTAATAAGGTCAGCGGCAGTCCCCTGAATAGGGGTATTAATTGCAATGCGTTCTGCTTCAGCCTTTATCATGTTATTGTCGCTGTTTATTTCAGGTATGTATCTTCTGCGGTTAAAGAGTGTTGTAACATACCCCTGTTTTTTTGCCTGTTCAGCCATTGCCTCCCTGTATCTTGCAACACCTTTGTATCTGCTGTAATATGAATCTATATATTCCCTTGCCACCTTGATATCTATATTCAACTCATCAGAGAGTTTCTTTGCCCCCATGCCGTAGATAATGCCAAAATTGATGGCCTTTGCAATCCTCCTCTTTTCAGGGGTTACATCCGCTATGGGGATGCCAAGTATCTCTGATGCGGTCCTGGTATGGATATCCTGCTCTTTTGTAAATGCATCTATCATGGCATCATCGCCTGAATAATGGGCAAAGAGCCTTAGCTCCACCTGGCTGTAGTCAGCAGAAAGCAGGTAGTGGCCCTCCTCAGCTATAAACCCCTTTCTTATCTCCCTCCCCTCTTCGCCCCTGATAGGTATATTCTGTAGGTTGGGATTGCTGCTGCTCAACCTCCCTGTTGCTGCCACGGTCTGATTATATGAGGTGTGTACCCTCCCTGTTTTGGGGTTGACCATTTTTACAAGCGCATCAAGGTAGGTGGATTTCAGCTTCGCAAGTGTCCTGTATTGCAGAATAAGGGCAGGTATCTTGTGACCCGCAATAGCAAGCTTTTTAAGCACCTTCACATCTGTTGAAGATGATTTTGTCTTTATTGTCTTCTTCTGGACAGGAAGCTCAAGCCTTTCAAACAATATATTGGCAAGCTGCTGCGGAGAGTTGATGTTAAAATCTGTCCCCGCCTCTTTGAAAATCTCTTTTTCAAGCTCCCTGATGCGCATGCTGAATGAATGAGACATCTCCCTGAAAAAGGGGATATCTATCTTGATACCCGATACCTCCATATCCATAAGCACAGGGAGGAGCTTCATCTCAAGGTTATGAAAAAGCTCCTGATTCTGATCTTCCTTAAGCTGTTTTTCAAGGATGGCCTTGATCTTAAGGGTTATATCAGCATCCTCACAGGAATACTCCATTGCCCTTTCAACCGTAACGCCTGAAAAATTTATCTCTGCCTTTCCCCTGCCAACCACATCATTGTAGGAAATCATTTTATGGTTAAGGTAGTGTTGAGCAAGAAAATCAAGGTTGTGCTGCCTTAGCCCGGGATTTATCACGTATGATGCAACCATTGTATCAAAATATATCCCCTTAAGATCAATGCCGTTGTTCCTGAATACAATAGCATCATACTTTATATTCTGACCCACCTTTAAAATCTTTTCATCCTCAAGGACACCCTTAAGGATGTTAATGGCCCTTTGTTTATCAAGCTGTTTGGGGGCGCCAAGGTACCTATGCGACAGGGGCAGATAATAACCGGTATCTGGCTCAAGTGAAAAGGATATGCCCACAAGCTCAGCTGTGTGAGGGTCTGTGCTGGTTGTTTCAGTATCTACAGAGACAAGACCGGTTCTGTTTATCTTTTCTGTCAGATATATAAGATCCTGTTCATTCATAAGAAGTTTATAGGCATTCTTGATTGCGCTGTTTTTTGATGCAAACTGTTCCCACAGCCCCTTGAATTCCAGCTCGCGAAAGATAGACGATAGTTTTTCAGCCTCTGGCTTATTTATTTTAAGATCATCGATCTCACATCTAAGTGGCACATTGCAGTTAATTGTTACAAGTTTTTTACTCAGCAGGGCATTTTCATGGGAGCTTTTCAGATTTTCCTTTAATTTTGTCTTTGTAATCTTGTCAATTTGTGCATACACATTTTCAAGTGACCCGAACTCCTGAATAAGTGAGAGGGCGGTCTTTTCACCAACACCCTTAACGCCCGGCACATTATCTGATGTATCTCCTGACAGCCCCATAAGGTCAATTATCTGGGCCGGCTCAAGCCCATACTCATCATGAAGGGCATTAAGGTCAGTAATCTTATCCTTCATGGTATCCCACAGGGAGGTCTTATCTGATATGATCTGCCTGAAATCCTTATCACCTGTAACAACAACGACCTTATAGCCCTTTTCTTCACCCTTTTTTGTCAGGGTACCGATGATATCATCCGCCTCAAACCCTGGCATCTCTATCATCTTTAACCCAAGAAACTGTATGATATTCCTGATATAGGGGAGCTGCTCCACAAGGTCATCCGGCATGGGCGGCCTTGTTGCCTTGTACTTATCATACATCTCATGCCTGAAGGTAGGCCCCTTTGCGTCAAGGGCAACTGCTGCATATTCCGGGCCTTTATCCTCAAAGAGCTTGAGAAGCATCTTTGTAAACCCGAATATCGCATTTGTTCTTAGCCCCTTGCTGTTTGAAAGATAGCCTATCGCATGATATGCCCGATAGATGTAGGAGTTGCCATCTACAAGATATATGGTATTATTCTGCTGTGTCATTAATTAACCTCTATATGGGATGAGCTAATATAGACAGGATAGTTAATAAAAGGCAAATGGTAATTTTATATAAAGGAAGGGCAAAGAGTCTCTGCCCGGTAATAGCTTAATTAAAGGCGGTCTGTAGAGGCATTACAGACACCTTCAATCCCATGCTATGAGATACTTTTGGGAGTCTTCACTATATAAAAGGTATAAAGTGGCACTTAATAGATAGTCTCCATCCAGAAAGATACAAATTCTGGATGGAGCTTAGAGCAGTCAGCGATCAGCTGTCAGCTTGAAACCGAAAACAACTGTTTTTGGATGGACACTAATTAACCTATCAAAGAGAGTCGAAATGAAAAGCTTTTCAGATAGAGTATACGATCTTTTAAGAAGGGTGCCTGAAGGACGTGTAACCACCTATAAGGAAATTGCCCATGCGCTTAAAAGCAAGGCTTATCGCGGGGTTGGGCAGGCATTGAAAAGAAACCCCTATGCGCCGGAGGTGCCATGCCACCGGGTTATTGCCACATCCGGTCGGATTGGGGGATTCAGGGGAAAGAGAGCCGGGGCAACCATACAGGAAAAAATAAATATGCTTAAAAGCGAAGGGATCAAGTTCCAGGGGGATAAAATCAGGAATTTTGAAGAGATACTCTTTCGGTTTGACTGATACCTTCCTGGCAGTTGGGCGCAAATATCAGGGGTTGGCTTATATCAATTACAGAAAAAAAGGAGTTGCCTAAAATAGGCTAACTCCTTGAATTTTCTTGGTAGTCCCAACGGGACTCGAACCCGTGTCTCCGCCGTGAGAGGGCGATATCCTAGACCGCTAGACGATGGGACCTTTTTTTGGCTGGGGGACAAGGACTCGAACCTTGGATAATGGGGCCAGAACCCATCGTATTGCCGCTATACTATCCCCCAGCAGGAAAGCATGGAATTTAGCAATTTCTGTAAGAAAGTCAAGGGAAAAAGAGGGGGAAAGAAGATAGAAGTCAGGAGTCAGGAGTCAGGAGCCAGAAGTCAGAAGTCTCTGAGAGACTGTATGGATTTAAGAAACACCCTGACCATGTGATATCCTGATTGCTGAAATATAGCTATCGAGTAATTTGCTTACCTCTTCAAGCTGATTCAGCAAATCCATAACATCCCCATATCCAAGATCTTTTGATAAGATCAGATAATATCGGCATTCTTCCAGAGAACCTTGTTAGATATTCATAAATTTTATCTTGTCGGGTTTTGTCCTCTTTTTAAAACCCTCAGCTATATTGGCAGGGATGGAAACTGCTGCCCGTTTGAACTGTGATGTCAATCCATATAACTCTGATTTAGGAAAATTCTCACTAAAATGATATATAGACAGAACAAATTGATGTGCCTTTTGCCACACAATTAAATCCTGAAACATTTTTGCAGGTTTGATATCCATAGAACAAATTATCTCATTTAATTATATACAATGAAATGGTTTATTATCTTGCCATACTGGATTCTGACTTCTGTCTCCTGACTACTGCCTTCTGGCTACTGACTTCAGGATTCTGTCTTTTTCTCCCTTACCCTCTCCTTCAGCCATTTAAACCATTTATCCAGCCCTTTACCTGTTTTGCATGAAACAGGGAAGATAATTATATTCGGGTTAATTTTAAGCGCATCCTCACTGATTTTATCCACACTGCAATCCACATAGGGTAAAAGATCCATCTTGTTTATGAGAAGAACCTTTGATTCGTGAAACATTAGAGGATATTTGCCCGGTTTATCGTCCCCCTCTGTAACACTTAAGATCATAACCTTGAAATCCTCGCCAATCTTGAATTCTGCCGGGCATACAAGGTTCCCCACATTTTCAACCACTAAAAGATCAATCTCTGCAAAATTGAATTCATTAAAGGTGTCCCTTATCATATTGCCATCCAGGTGGCAGGCCCCTTTTGTGTTTATCTGTACAGCAGGCACCCCCTTTGCGGCTATCCTTTCAGCATCACGGGCTGTCTCAATATCACCCTCTATCACACCGATACGGATATCATTTTTAAGGGCATCTATTGTCTTTTCCAGAAGGGTGGTTTTACCAGCCCCCGGGCTGCTCATAAGGTTTATAGTGAGAACACTGTTATCCTTAAAAATCTGCCGATTTTGCTCTGCTATCCGGTCATTGGCCTCAAGGATGTCCCTAACTACTGGTATTTTCATTTTTTGTTAAACCTCCATGTATATTCAATTTTTATATATTAGTGCCATTTTATTGCATCTGTAAGTCGTATAAAAGGGTTCAAGGGGTCAAGGGTTCGAGTATTTTTTCTTTTACACTTGAACCCTGGAATCCTCGACCCCTTGAACCCTATTTTTTAATCCACCTCAATCTCAACAATACTCATCTCCCTGCCTGAAACAATCTCTATTTCGCTTTCACCGCACTCAGGGCAAGAAAACCTGTAATCAATCACCTTAAACTCCTTGTTGCATTTGCGGCAATAACCAGTAAGGGGTGAGATATCAATATTAAGCACTGCGCTATCCATACCATTTTCGGCTGTGATAATCTGAAAGGCAGTTTTCAGGGCATCAGGCAAAATGCCCGCCATCTCGCCAATCTTAACCCTTACAGACCTTAGCCTTGCTGCACCGCTCTTATCCATCTCCTCTTTTACAATGGCAATAAGGCCCTCAACTATAGACATCTCATGCATACTTTAGTTCTTACCCATCTTTTCAGAAACCCACTCCTTTACAAGCCCTTCCAGCACATCCATGGGTAAGGCCCCCTGCTCTAGTATAAAATCATGAAAGGCCCTTATATCAAACCTATCCTTCAAATGCCCCTGACAGTAATCCCTGATTTCCCTTATCCTTATCTCCCCTGTCTTGTAGGTTAACGCCTGGGCCGGCATGACAATATATCTATCCACCTCAACCTCTATATCATGCCCTGACATGGCCATATTCTCCCTGAAATATTCTATAGCCTGGTTGCGGCTCCAACCATAATAGTGAATACCAGTATCCACGACAAGACGTATGGAGCGCCACATCTCAAAATTAAGCTGGCCGAATCGGGCGTATTTGTCATTGTACAGCCCCATATCATAGCCCAGGCTCTCAGCATAAAGCGCCCACCCTTCAATAAAGGCTGTGTAACCGCCATACCTCCTGAAATTCGGGATGCCTTCCTGTTCAGATGCCAGTGCCAATTGAAGATGATGACCCGGTACTGCCTCATGCAACACCAGCGGTATAAGCCCCCACCCTGGTCTGGAGGGTAGATCATAGGTGTTAATAAAAAAGGTGCCTGCAACACCATTTTTCATATTGCCTGTTTGGAAATAGGCGGCTGGCTGTGATTTTTCCATGTAAGAGGGAACAGGCAATACCCCGTAGGGAAGCCTGGGCAGTTTACTGAAAAGTTTCGGCAGACCATAATCGGCCTGTTTTGCTATGTCCCTGCATGCGGTTACAATCTCATCAGGGGATTTAAAAAAGAACTGCGGATCAGAGCCCATGTATTTCAGAAATTCCTGATAGTTTCCTTTAAAACCAATATCCTTCATTAATTTTTCTATCTGTCCGCGAATCCTTTTAACCTCGCTCAGCCCAAGATTATGTATCTCCTCAGGTCTCATTTCAGTGGTTGTATAGCTCTTTGCCAGAAATGCGTACCATTCACGGCCATCAGGCAGAGCGCTCCAGCCGATTGACTCCCTTGCCCCTGGCATATAAACATCAACAAAAAAATTATAGAGCCTTTCAAAGGCAGGGATTACCATATCAACTAGGACTTTATTTGCCTCATCCTGAATGGCCTTTTGTTTTTCAACAGGAATGGAAGCTGGAAATGAATCAAAGGCATTCATAATGGGGTTATCTGTAACCTTTGTCATGGCCTTAATCTGGTCAGGTACGTCACGCAGTGTTATTTTTGGATATGTTGTGCCTGACTGTAACCCTTCCTTTAAAAGGATTATGGTGTTATCAATCTGTTCAGGCACCTTTTTTAACCGGGCAAGCCTGTCCTCATAATCCTTAAGGTTTCCAGCGGGTGAGCGTGCAAGTGTATTCTCAATACTCTTCTGGATACCACCCATCTGGCTTATCCGTAAATATTTATCCTTAAAACGTTCCCCTTCAATATCCAGTTTTAGATCATGGAGGTACAGGTCATAATTGAGCTGCTCTTTTTTATCAAGCCCTGACCTGTCTATCTTTAAAAGCCTTTCCAACGCCTCTTTTTTGTGTTCATAGCGGCGGGCGAATGCAGACAATGATATATCTGTCCATCGGTCATTATTACCCGGATGACCCACAGAAGTTGCCCATTCAGGATACTCCTGCATGGAGTATTTCCATTCCTCATCAAGAAAGGCCCTGAACCTCTCTGTCTCCTTATTGTTTGAAAAAAATTGCGAGGTAGAGAATAAGATAAAAATAGTCAAAACCAGGATGATTCTATTTCCGGATCGCAATGGACTACCCCAATAAAAGGTTTGTGATTTGCAGAAATCTTACCAGCTATTATGGCTATTTTCAATTAATGAAAGCGTTACTGCTTTATTAAAGGGCAAGCGGATAATGACATGCGACCAAATGCCCCTCTTCCTTCATCTCCAGGGCAGGAACGATCTGGGAACACCTCTCTTTTGCATAGAGGCACCTGGGGTGAAATGGGCATCCGCCAGGCGGATTAACAATGCTTGGGACTTCACCTTTGAGTATAGTCCTTTTTTTTCGTAAGGAGGTATCAACCTGCGGTATGGCAGAAATGAGCGCCTCTGTATATGGATGCAACGGCTTTTTATAAAGCAGGTCTGATTCCCCCTGTTCTACAATCCTGCCCAGGTACATAACAGCAACAACATCACAGAAGAACTGCACAACAGCAAGGTCGTGGGCAATAAAGAGCAGGGTCAGGCTGAATTCCGCCTGAATCTCTTTTAACAGATTTAATATCTGCGCCTGAATGGATACATCAAGGGCGCTCACAGGCTCATCACATATAACAAGTTCAGGATTAAGCGCCAAAGCCCTAGCTATGCTTATTCTCTGGCGCTGGCCACCGCTGAACTCATGGGGGTACCTGTTTATGTATTCGGGTGAGAGCCCCACCTTTGTGAGGGTATCTGCCACCTTTTCATATAAACCTATGCCTGAGGCGATCCTGTGGGTTTTAACAGGCTCGCCTATTATATTGCCCACAGTTATTCGGGGGTTTAATGAACTGTAGGGGTCCTGAAAAATGAGGCTTACCTTTTTCCTGAAACCCAGAAGCTCCTCTTTATCTGCCTCAAGGACATCAAGATCATTAAAAATAATCCTGCCCCCTGTGGCCCTTTCAAGCCTTGTGATTGTCCTTGCAACAGTGCTTTTACCGCATCCGCTTTCACCCACGAGCCCGAAGGTCTGTCCGCGTTTAATCGAAAATGTAACACCATCCACAGCCTTTAAAAACCCGACAGTCTTCCGCAGCAGGCCTCTCTTTATTGGAAAATAGGTCTTAAGGTTTTCGATATCCAGTATATTGTCTTTATCTTTCATTTTTCTGTCTGCTACACCTTCCAGCAGGCAACCATATGCCCGGGCTCTTTTTCATCAAGCTGAGGTTCTGTTGCCATGCACCTTGAATCATTATTACATATGGGGCATCTTGGATGGAACCTGCACCCTGGGGGGAACCTCAGCGGATTAGGCACATTCCCCGGTATTGCCATAAGCCTGCGTTTATTATCTCCAAGTTTTGGAATGGAGTTTAACAGGCCGACAGTGTAGGGATGAAGCGGGTTTTTGAAGAGATTACCGGCATCCGCCATCTCTGCTATCCGTGATGCATACATAACAGCCACATTGTCAGCCCTTTCGGCAACTATGCCGAGATTGTGGGTAATAATAAGGACACTCATATCATATTCTTTCTGTATCTCATCGAGAAGATCCAGTATCTGGGCCTGCATTGTCACATCAAGGGCTGTGGTGGGTTCATCTGCTATCAAAAGATCAGGCCTTGAGCTTATGCCCATTGCAATCATGACCCTCTGCCTCATGCCTCCTGACATCTGGAATGGATATTCATAAACCCTATGATCAGGATCAGCTATACCAACCCTGCGAAGCATATCAATGGCCTCTTTCCATGATGCTTCAATATCTTTTTTCTGGTGAAGCATAATTGCCTCTGCAATCTGGTCACCAATAGTATAGACAGGGTTAAGGCTTGTCATAGGCTCCTGAAAGATCATGGAGATATTATTACCCCTTATTGCCCGCATCTCTTTTTCTTTTAATCCAAGCAGCTCCTGTCCATTAAAAAATATTTTACCACTTACAATTTTTCCGGGAGGGTCAGGTATAAGCCTCATAACAGAAAGGGCTGTAACGCTTTTACCGCAGCCGCTTTCACCCACAAGGGCAAAGGTCTCCCCCTTTTTTATGGAAAAGCTGACATCCTGAACAGCCTTTACAATGCCCTTTTCAGTATAAAACTGGGTGGTAAGCCCCTCTATTTTTAACAGTTCAGTCATATTCTACTGCCTTAATCTAGGGTCAATGGCGTCGCGCAGGGCCTCTCCTACAAGGTTGTAGGCAAGCACAGTAAAAAATATGGCAAGCCCAGGAAACAGGGTAAGCCACCATAGGAACCTCCCGGTTGTGCTTACCCCAAGACTCAGCATCTGCCCCCAGCTCGGGGTTGGAGGGGCAACGCCAAACCCCAAAAAGCTCAATGCAGCCTCGATAAATATTGCGCCAGCTATACCGAAGGTGGCATTTACAAGAACCGGGGTTATTCCGTTTGGAAGCATATGCCTGAAGAGGATGCTTTTAAGAGGGAGGCCAAGAGACTTTGCAGCCTGTACAAAATCCTGTTTTCGAAGCTTAAAAAATTCTGCCCTGATAAAACAGGCATCGCCTGTCCAGCTTGTTATGCCGATTATAAACATTATGTTGAAAAGACTTCTCGGGAAAAATGCAACAATAGTAATAATCAAAAAGAAGGTGGGTATGGCCATCATTATCTCTACAATGCGCATACCGAAAAAATCCACCCTTCCTCCGAAATACCCGAGGATTGCGCCTATAAATATGCCTATAATTGTAGATATTCCAACAGCTACAAAACCCACTGAAAGAGATATACGGCTTCCATGGATCAGCCTGCACAAAACATCAGAGCCAACATCATCTGTTCCGAGCCAGTGTTCTCTGCTTGGAGGAAGCTCCCTCTTCTGCAAATCGGTCCTGGCATAGCCATAGGGTATGGGCGCGAAAAGGGCCTTTTCTGCCTTTCCGGAAGTGATCATTGTTTTGTAATCCTCTGCATCGAGCCTGTGGGGTATCAGCACATGGATCAGGATAATTCCTGTAAGTAATACCCCTGCTATAACAGTAACCTGGCGCATTAAAGCCCCACCCCTTAAAGAGGGGTCGAGTCTCCGGCGGTTACGCCTGATAAGAAGGAGCTGTGTAATACCGGCTAATGATGCAAGAAATACACTGTAATCTGTGGCCTTTAACTCTTTAAACAGGGGGAAATAGGTTTGCCCATCAATTACTATAAAGAAAGGCTTATCATTAGCAATAAATGGTGAAAGGACAGCCACAATAAAGAGCATGATTATAAATACAAGGCACACAAGGTTGAGCCTGCTTTTAATAAACTCCTTCCATACAAGTTCGCCGTATGATGTGCCCCAGTCAGCCTTTTTATCTGAATTAACCATTATGCCCTATTCTGCTTCCTCAAAATTTATACGCGGATCAACCATTGCGTAGGCAATATCACCTAATAAAAGCCCAACAAGATTTAACAAACCGCCTATGGTAGCTACTGCCATAACAACATTGTAGTCACGCGTTGTGACCGCCTCAAAGGCAAGCATACCCATGCCCGGTATGCTGAAGATCTGTTCAATAATAACAGAGCCCCCAAGCAGGGCTGGTATAAGCGTTGCCATTATTGTAATCACCGGGATAACACTGTTGCGAAAGGCATGCTTTATAATTACTGTCCAGTCATTAAGGCCCTTTGACCTGGCAGTGCGAACATAATCTGCCCTGAGGTTTTCAAGCATGCCCGCACGCACCTGTTTGGTTAAATAGGCAAACCCTCCATATGTTAAACACAACACCGGAAGTGTGAGGTGCCATAGCCTGTCTAAAAGCCATTGGAAAAACGGGAGTATCTCTGCATTGTTGCTGCTTAGGCCAGCAGGCGGAAACCAGTTTAAAAAGGTTGGGCCGCATAAATAGCCTATCATCATCTGCCCCACCCACATTGAGGGAAGCGCCCACAGCATGAATAATAAAACCGAACTTGCCCTGTCAAAAAGGCGCTTATGTTTTACAGCGGCAAGAATGCCCATAGGCATGGATATTAAATAGATAAGGAAAAAGGCAATAAGATTAAGGGTAAGGGTGATAGGAAATCTTTCTTTTATAATATCTATTACCGGCCTGTGGTGTTTCAATGAATCGCCAAAATCAAACCGCACAACACGTAAAAACCACTTTGCATACTGCACAGGCACAGGCTTATCAAGACCATACAGCTTCATCCTTGCTTCACGTACATCAGCCGCCCTCTGGGCATCCATTTGTCCCCCAGGCCCCATGGACAGGCTGACCGGATCACCGGGCGCAATCCTGCTTATGGCAAACACCATAATGGTTATCCCGATAAGTGTCGGGATCATAAGCATTATTCTTCTTATGATGTATGTGGTCATTTGTACCTTTGCTTTTCCTTTGGCACATACCATTCAAAGGGTATCACCCCCAGGGTATGGATCTTCACATCTTCAAAACGGTTATCAACAAAGGCGAACGTCTGCCTCGTGAATAAAAATGTGTATGGTTGTTCCTCATGAACCAACTGGTGGAATTTATGATACAGCTCATACCTTTTTTCAGGCTCAAGAGTCTTTCGTGCCTTTACTATCAGGTTATCAAGCTCAGGATTAATGATAGAGAAATAATTACTGCCATCTGTCTGAGAGGAATGAAACAACTGGAATGGATCGCTTTCAATTGTCCCTGCCCAGCCTGACAAGGCCGCATCTATATCCTTGTCATGCATTTTATTAATAAAGATAGACCATTCAACCGGGTCAGGAATCAGGTCTACACCAATTCTGGAAAGATCATCTTTAAGGGCTTTGATTATCTGTTCTGTTGTAGGAGACCCTGAAGGATAAGACAATTTAAAACGAAATTCCCTTCCATTTCTGTCCCTTATCCCGTTTTTATTACTGTCTACCCAGCCTGCTTCACTGAGAAGCTCCTTTGCCTTTTCAGGGTCATATGGCCAGGGTTTGATATCAGGATTATTCTGTTTGCCATTTATATAAAAAGGCCCGCTTGTCACCTTTGAATGCCCCTTGTGGATATTCAGGGAAATAGATTCCCGGTTCATTCCCATGGTTAAAGCAAGCCTGACCTTCCTCTCTTTGAATAATTCTCTTGCCTGATTCCAGCCTATATAGGAAAAACCGCCTGATGGCTCCCAGTAGGCCAGCACTTTGAAATCCTTTTTAAACTCAGGGTCTTTGGAGAATTCATCATACTGGGCAGAAGTTGCTTCCATGTAATCAATATCATGTGACCTTAGCGCCTGTAATGCAGCAGCATTATTGGTTATAAACTTGAAGACAAGCCTCTCTATCTGCGGTTTTTTACCCCAGTAGTTCTCATTTTTACAAAGCACAACCTGCTGCCCGACATCCCATTTTTCAAATAGGTATGGACCGCTGCCCACAGGGTTGGATATTCTCTTATTAAATTCATCCGGGTTGCTATATTTATATATATGCTCTGGGAGCACATCAAAAATACCGATCGATTCCAATGTCTTCCAGAAAACCTCATTAAAAACAAATTTGACTGTTCTGTTATCAACTTTTATTACATCCTTTATATTTGAATAATAACCTCTAATATCTTCAGCATCTATTCCAGGATCCATTATCGTTTTATAGGTAAAGATAACATCATCAGAGGTAACCGGCACTCCATCTGAGAACCATATCTTTTCTTTAAGTTTAACAGTGATCTCCAGCCCACCATCCGATACATCCATGCTTTCAGCCAGAACAGGAATCAGCTTTACGCCATCATAGTCATAATCATAATAGAACAGGGTTTCATGTATATGCCTTGAATATATGTAACGCGAAGACATATCACTATCAACAGAAATGGGGTTTAGAGTCCTTGGTTCCCCAGTAAGATGCCAGACAAGCCAGTCTCCATTATCTTTAGAGGAGTTATCAGTTGTATTCCCAACCTTTTCTGTATGCGTTTGAGCACTCTTTACGCCAGCAATCTGATTCAGCCTTTCATATAGCCTGTCAGACTGTATCATTGAAAGCACCTGAAAAAGTATAATGACCAGTAAAAGCAATACAAGGAGTGCCGAGAAAAGAGTCGAACGTCTATTCATATTTTTCTCCGGGATCGATATTATTCATATTTCTGTAACTCTTTAGGGACATACCATTCAAGCCAGTTAAGCCCCATCTTATGCATTTTGACATTCTTAAAACGTTTATCCAGAAGCCGCATATACGGTCTTTCAAACAGAAATGTATAGGGCTGTTCCTCATGTAAAATCAAGTGTATTTTTTGAAAGAGCCTGTTTCTTTCTGTCTCATCAATGGTCATCCGCGCCTTTTCAATTAGGCTGTCAACCTCCGGATTGTTATAGCCTACATAATTGGATGCACGGTTTCCTATCTGGGAAGAGTGAAATATCTGGTAGGGGTCGTCAATCACATCACCGCCCCAGCCCATAACCATTGCCTCAAACTTTCGGTCTGCAAGCCTTGGGATCAAAACCGACCACTCATAGGGGTCAGGCACTACATCGACACCTATCTTTGCTGCCTCATCCTTTAGAAGCTTTACAAGCCTTACATAGAGTGTGCTTGCACTGCTGTACATAAACTTGAATCTTAAGGGGATTCCATTCCTCTCTCGTATCCCATCGCCATCACTGTCTATCCATCCGGCTTCATTGAGAAGCCTCTTTGCCTTTTCAGGGTCATAAGGCCAGGGTTTAATATCCGGGTGATTCTGTTTCCCTCCGGTATAAAAGGGGCCTGTTACAATCCTGCCCTGGCCTTTCAGCAGATGGTCTATTATTTTATTACGATCAATAATATGGGTCATGGCCAGCCGTACACGCCTGTCTTTAAAATAGGGGGTATCCATATTCCAGCCAATATAAAAAAATGGCACCCTTGGTTCATAATATGAAAGGTAATAGAATCTCTCCTTGAATCCTTTATCAGAATCGAGCTCACCGAACTGATCAGGCTCAGGTATCATAATATCCACCTGTCCTGCCCTGAGCGCCTGAAGCCCTGCTACAGTATTTGTGATAAACCTGTAGATTACCTTTTTTATCTTTGGTTTTTCTCCCCAGTAATTTTCATTTCTCTTTAAAACGATTTCACGGCCAACATCCCACTTTTCAAAGATATATGGACCGCTGCCTACAGGATTTGAGTTGCGTTCATTAAATTTAACGGGATCATCAAATTCATATATATGCTTTGGGTAAATGCCCACATCTGCAAAGGAGAGATTATCAAGGGTCTTGAAAAAGGGCCTCTTCATAATAAACTTAAATTGTTTATCATCAATAGGAACCAGTTTATCTACATCCGTAAACATCTGTGCAATGGGCGCAGCATCAATCTTAGGATTCATCACTGTATTGAATGTGAAGACTACATCATCTGTTGTTACTGGAACACCATCAGAAAAATAGATATCATCCCTGAGCTTAAAATTAACCTCAAGCCCATCTTCAGAGATGCTAAAACTCTCTGCAAGACATGGTTTTAGCTCCATGGTGTCATAATCATAATCAAGAAGTGGCTCTAGAATATAAGGGGTTGTAATCCATCTGGAATAGATATCATTATCTGCGCTTATCATGTTAAGTGTTTTTGGTTCCACACTGTAAGCCCAGACAAGCCAGTCGCCTTCATCAGCCTGCACAGTTTCTTTTTTATTAGTATTATCAGTTTTGAGTTCTCTGACTTCCTGTGACTCTATAAACTTATTTAACTCTTGTCCGAAATTAAGGCTTTTATTGTAGATTTTAAGTTGAAGAAGAGCCCCTGCTATTATCAGGATAACTATTAGCGGGACAATTGGATTTCCACGACGATTCATAGTCTTAAGGCTCCGGAGTCTTTACAAGTAATACATTAAGATATATTTTTAGAATATTTTTTTGATGTTAGCATTATATCTCTGTATAGTAAAGTTAGTGAAATAATTCAACCTTAACAGTAATAGATTTAAATCACTTGAAGTTGAAAAAATGTCTTTACATAAACCTTGATTCCTAGGAGCAGAAATGAAAAGAATAACCACCCTTTTACTGGGATTTTTTATTTTTCTTAATACTGGCCTGACCGCTCAGACACTTACAAAGCACCCTGAGGATCAATCCGTTTCAAGAAATCTCACGCTTGATAACGGGTTAAAGGTGCTGCTGGTTTCAGACCCTGCCTTTAACAAATCTGCTGCCTCATTAGAGGTTCAGGCAGGTTCCTTGATGGACCCAGAAGAGAGGCAGGGGCTTGCCCATTTTCTTGAACACATGCTCTTTTTAGGGAATAAAAAATACCCTGCGGTGGATGAATTTTCCACATACCTGGAGAGTCACGGGGGCTACACAAACGCATTCACCGGTGAAGACAGAAGCAATTACCATTTTGAAATTCAGCATGATGCCTTTGATGGGGCGCTTGACAGATTCTCACAGTTTTTTATTTCCCCCCTCTTTTCACCTGAATACACTGAGCGAGAGATAAACGCTGTTCATTCCGAACATCAGAAAAATCTGGAACAGGATGACTGGCGGGAACATCAACTGTTTAAGACCTTTTACAGGAAAAGCCATCCGGCAAACCATTTTGCAACTGGGAGTCTTGAAACGCTAAAGGGAGTTAAGCAGGAAGAGTTCATAAAGTTTTATAATACCTATTATTCAGCCAACAGGATGAGCCTTGTTCTTTTAAGCAATAAGGGCCTGGATGAACTTGAAAATCTTGCGAGAGAATATTTTTTGCCGGTAAGGAATAATAACCTGGGTAAAATAAAATATGAGCCAGATTACCTGGAGCAGGTGAAAGGTCTCCGCATTATAAAGCGTCTGCCTGTAAAGGATATCAGGGAACTCACCCTTTTATTTTCTATGCCAAGCCTTATTGAGCATTACAGGACAAAACCTGAAATGCTTGTGGGTTTTTGTATGGGGCATGAGGGAAAGGGATCTATCTTATCCTATCTAAAAAGTCTGGGGCTTGCTACAGGCATGAGCGCTGGCGGGGGCAATACAACAGCCGATTATGGCACTTTTATGATCAACATCAAACTGACCCAGAAGGGGGTTGAAAATTATCAGGATGTAATAAAATACTGTTTCAGTTATATCAAACTCCTGAGCGAAAAAGGTATCCCGGATTATCTTTTTAAAGAGATTCAGCGCGTTGCTGAACTTGATTATACATACAAATACAAGGGCGAAGGGGCTGACAGAGCTACTCATCTGGCAGGCAATATGAACCAGTATCCCCCGGATCTGGCAGAGACGGTAGATTATATCTACGAAAAACCTGAACCAAAACTTATAGATTTAGTACTTAAACGACTCACACCTGATAATATGCTCTGCATGCTTACTGCAAAGGGACTGATTACCGACAGTACCGAACCATACTACGGCACCCGATACGCCTTAAGTGTAGAGAAAGGAAAGATATATAAATCTATTAAAAATCCACCCACTATTAATGCTCTTACACTTCCCGGTCCTAACCCCTTTTTGCCAGAAGATGTGCGCCTGCTTGCTGAACGGCCGGTAAATATTATCAATGAACATGGTCTTGAAATGTGGTATGCACAGGATACCACCTTTAAAAGACCTGAGGCCACTATTGTTTTTCGTATCAAGCATGAAAAAGGTGTTATCACCCCATCATATATGGCAAAGCTATCCCTGTATACCGCGTGTGTAAATGAGATGCTGAATGAAATAGCCTATCCTGCCCGTGAGGCAGGGCTGGATTTTCAGTTTTCTGAGGATCTGGATGGTTTAACTATTATCATTAATGGCTATACTGCTTCCATACCAATGTTATTAAAGGAGATTGGTAGCAGGCTAAAATCAATAGAGCTGAGCGAACAGCAGTTTTCCGACATTAAAGAGCGGAAGATACAGGAATGGGTAAATTTCAGGATGGGTCAGGCATGGGAGATAGCGCGGCATGTCTCGCGTATGATCAGGAAGCAGACCTATTTCAGTGTTGACTCCATATTTTCAGAGGGGAAACTCATTAATCTCAAAGATCTAAAAGGGTTTACTGATGCACTGTACAATAGGTCTCGATTAGAGGGTATTGCACATGGAAACATCACTGCTGATGAGGCTGCTGCGTTGACACGTATGCTGCAATCCTATTTGAATTCATCTCCAATAGATAAAGAAGAGACCTTTAAACAGGCGATCCTTGTTGAAAAGGCGAATGACCCGCTAACATATATAGAAAGGCTTGAGACTAATAATTCCTGCTTCTGGAAGACGGTTTACCTGGGCAGCGAAACCCCGGAGCTGAGAATGGTAGCACGGATCATTGATAAATTCGTCTCACAGCCATTTTATACCGAGATGCGCACAAAACAACAACTGGGCTATATTGTATCAGCGGCTGCCCAGGAGGATAATGGGCAGCATTATCTCTTTTTTATCGTCCAGTCTGAAAGCCACCCTGCTGATGATATACGTGAAAGGGCAGATCATTTTATTGCGGGTTTGCCATCTGACTTTGAGGCATTACCTGAAAATATTTTTGCAGAACTCAAAGCAGCTGTCCGCACTGAGCTTTTACAGAAACAAAAGAGTATCATGGAAAAGGCCATGCTCTTTGACAGGCTGACATTTGAATATAACAGGGATTTTGACAGGAAGGAGAGGGATCTGAATGCCCTTGATGGGCTTACTAAAAATCAGGTGCTTAAAATTCTTTCAGACAGCATCAATCCTGCGACTAAAAAAACCGTTGATATACTATTATTTGCGAGACAGCATAGTATGAAGCCTGCGACAAAGGCTTCAATAGTGGCGATTGATCAATTCAAGGCAGGGAGGGAGTTTGTTAAAAGGGCTGAATAGATGAGGAAATAATCCTGTAATTTAACTATATGATCTCTCCAGCATTTGAGGCCTTTAGAATATATGCCATTTTAAAACCTTTTTTTAAATAGCCTTGGCTGTTTTTAAATATACTTTAAAATAGCCATATAATATTTGACATTATCATATCGACTAATATAATTATATCAATTGATATAATTCATATAATAAGCATTCAAAGGAGTAAAAATATGCAAAAGACAATAACAGCTATGGCTGCCAGAAAAAATTTTGGTCAAATATTAAATGAAGCAGCCTTAAGAGGTGACGACTTTATTGTTGAGCGTGCAGGAAAGGCAATGGTTGCGATTGTTTCAATGGAAAAGTATGAGATAATGCGACAAAACAGAGAAGAGGCGCGCATAGCAGCGGATATAATAAAAGAAAAAATGATGGGCGCTGATATTGCAAGTACAGAGGCCCTGATTTCAGAAGCAATCTCAGATATCAGGGCGTGATACAAATGGGTTATCGCCTGGTTGTTGATACAAATGTAATTGTCAGTTCAGTCCTTACACCGGGAAGTAAACCAGACAGGCTTTTTCAGGCTGTTTATGACGGCCATCATCAACTGATATTATCACATGCTATCCTTGAAGAGGCCCGTCATGTTTTTGATTATCCCAAAATTCGTAAAGAGCTTGATAAGAGAGGCATTACAACAGAAGAGGTGGAAGATTTCCTTATCAAGCTCTCTAAAATCTCAATCCTTGTTGAACCCAAAAGCATTCCTCCTGTTATAAAGGAAGACCCATCTGACAATAATATTCTTGCAACAGCTATTGATGGAAATGCAAATTTCATTGTGTCGGGAGACCATCATTTAACCTCCTTAAAAAAATACAGTGACATAAGGATTCTTACTCCTTCTGAGTTTATTGAAGAGACCATTGGCATTGGATAACCTGCTCAGGGCAGCGTGAATCTGAAATAATTATATTTTTGGCTGAGTTTATCAATACACTCAAAATAATGATTATTACCTTTACCCACACCTTTAGAGACAAGCCAACCACAATAGAGCCAAGACATGCTAACCCAAGTAGAGACATGCTTTGTCTCTACAGTTAAATGGATTAGCCCTGATGTTAAATGAAATGCATTAGATATATTAATATCTATAATGATCCGGCTTATATGGCCCTTCAACCGGCACACCCAGATAATCCGCCTGCTCTTTTGTAAGCTTTGTAAGCTTTGCGCCGAGCCTGCCAAGATGGAGCCTTGCAACCTCTTCATCCAGTGTTTTTGGCAGGGTATAAACCTTTATTTCATGTTTTTTGCTGGCAAGCTCTATCTGTGCCAGGGTCTGGTTTGTAAAGCTGTTGCTCATTACAAAACTCGGATGGCCTGTTGCGCAACCCAGATTTACAAGCCTGCCCTCTGCCAGGATAATTACTGACCTGCCTGATTTCAGTATCCATTTATCCACCTGGGGCTTTATATTTATCTTTTTGCAATAGGGGGAACTATTAAGGTAAGCCATATCAATTTCATTATCAAAATGGCCGATATTGCATACAATGGCCTCGTTCTTCATCCTTTCCATATGTGCGCCTGTGATAACCTTGTAACAGCCGGTAGCGGTCACAAAGATATCACCCATCTCTGCTGCTTCATCCATTGTCAGCACCTCATAACCCTCCATGGCTGCCTGAAGAGCACAGATCGGGTCTATCTCGGTAATGATAACCCTTGCGCCAAAACCCCTCATTGAGCTTGCACAACCCTTGCCCACATCGCCGTAACCGCATACAACAACAATCTTGCCGGCGATCATGATGTCTGTTGCGCGCTTGATCCCGTCTGCAAGGGACTCGCGGCAGCCATAGAGATTATCAAACTTGGATTTGGTTACAGAGTCATTCACATTGATAGCCGGAAAAAGAAGTTCATTATTTTTTGCGAGCTGATAAAGCCTGTGAACGCCTGTGGTGGTTTCCTCTGATACGCCCCTGATTTTTGCTGCTACCCTGTGCCAGTGCTGCGGGTCTTTCTGGTATGTTGCCTTTAAACGCTCCATGAGGCATTTCAGGTCAGGGTTGGTGTAAGTCTTATCAAGAAGAGATGGATCATTTTCAACCTTAACACCCTGATGAACAAAGAGTGTGGCATCTCCGCCATCATCAACAATAAGGTCAGGGCCAGTGCCGTCAGGCCATGTTAGCGCCATCTCTGTGCACCACCAGAACTCCTCAAGTGTTTCACCCTTCCATGCAAAAACCGAGGCAGTCCCTTTATCTGCAATGGCTGCTGCTGCATGATCCTGTGTTGAAAATATATTGCAGGTTGCCCACCTTAAATCTGCGCCAAGGGCATGCAGTGTATCGATCAGCATAGCTGTCTGGATAGTCATGTGAAGGCTGCCCATGATCTTCATGCCTTTGAGGGGTTTATCCTTGCCATATTTTTCCCTTACCGCCATAAGGCCGGGCATCTCGTTCTCAGATAGCTGCATATCCTTGTGGCCGAAGTCAGCGAGGGACATATCTGCCACCCTGTTTTTTAATTTTAGATCAAGTTCTTCAAAACTCATTTTGTTCTCCTTATATTAATTGTTAATTTTTACTGCTTTATATATATTTAGTTTCAGCGGCTGATTCATATCAAAGGATTCAGTAAGGTTCAGTGTAAACCCATTATCACCCAGATATGTTTTGATCTCTTTTATTGAAAAACCAAGCCATCTGTCGCCATACTTTTCTCTCATCTCTTCATCCTGATGCTTCTCAAAGTCAGCAATGATGAGCCTGCCTTTAGGTTTAAGTATCCGGGCTGCCTCAGCGATTGCCTTTTCTGGTGAAGGTATATGGTGAAGGGCCATTGATATGATTACACAGTCTGCCTGTTTATCACCTACAGGCAGATGCTCAAGCTCGCCAAGCCGGAGTTCAACTGCACCATTATCAGATGAAAAAAGTTTTCTTGCCTGTTCAAGCATTTGAGGTGATGAATCCACCCCAACAGCGACAGCGGCAACCTCTTTTAATCTGTGGAGAAGCTGGCCTGTTCCGCAGCCCATATCAACCGCATATGCACATCTTTCCACATGCTTCAGGATTGCACTGTTCAGATCAAAATCACCGATTATCTGCTGCTTGAGATCATCCCATTTATGGGCAATTTTATTAAAAAACTGTTTTGATTTCCTTTTACGGTCAGTAATTACTTTCTCAGCATTTTTCAGATCTTCAGTAAGTTCAGGCTCCTCATCAAAAAGAAACCTGATCGCATCAACAAACTTTTTTTCTTCCCCTGCCTTTGAAGCCGTAAAAAATGCCCACACACCATCTCTCCGGCATTGAACTAACCCGGAATCAGTGAGTATCTTGAGATGCCGTGATATGCGTGACTGCCCCATGCCCATAAGGCTGACCAGTTCATTCACACTTATCTCATGATTGATAAGTATATTGAACAACCTGATTCTGGTTTCATCTGCCAGTGCTTTAAAATATATTAAATTATCCATAACAATATATCAATATATATTGATATATTGATTATATAGAAATTTATTCATGTGTCAAGATATTAATTGTGTTCTTAAGTCTGTAGAAGGTGTAACAATTTACCTGCTCAGCGTTGATTAATATTCCGGTTATAAGACCGGCTAATTTTGAAGGTACCTGAAATAACCCATTAGGATCTTCTGATTCTTTTATTCCTGATTCCTATATTATTGTTACTGTCATATCAGTACTCAAATGTATTTTTTTATACCTGAATCTGAATAATAACCATACCCTCTCACACAATACCCTCATTATCTCCAAAAGCGACTCAGCCTGGTTTCACATTTCGGCCTTACATATAGTTCTTTAAATATCTCTTTAAGTTCAACAAGATCAGTAAACTTGATAAACCACAAAATCCCTCCAAACGGGCTTAACTGCTCACTGCATGTCACATATACTGTATCAGCATCAATTTTACCACCCTTTCGTCACCTCTATCATTCCCTTTACTATCAAGTCTTTTGGTGTTATCTTCTCTTCGCGTTTTAACCATCCGGGCGCCTCCTGTAGTTTATAGGTTATTATTAATACCCCTTTATACTACAGGTTTCCCAGATGGTTTATTAAAATCCTATTATTATGATGCAAAATTCAGGTACAAATATGAAAGAGCATACTAAATTAAAGAATATCTAATAAATATTTGGAAACAGACCGGGGAAATAATGCTAACAAGTAATAATCTACTCACGACTGATACAGATAACTGCCGCAAGATAGTTTTTTCTGTTATATCCATGACAATAATTGTCTTTATGATTTATAGCAACTCGTTCGACTGCTCCTGGCATTTTGATGATTCTCATACTATCACTGAGAATCCCCGCATACATATGAAAAATTTGTCATGGGAAGCTATAAATGATGCCATGCGCTCACATCAAAGCAGCGCTGAAAAACTTTACAGGCCTGTTTCATGTCTTAGCTTTGCTTTTAATTATTTTTTTGGGGAACTAGATGTATTTGGGTATCACCTTGTAAATATTTTTATTCATTTAATCGCCTCCTTATTTCTTTTTCTGTTTATCTATCATTTACTTAATTTCACATACTTGAGTTCAAGATATAAAGAAAATTCATATTTTATTGCACTACTCGCCACGGTTTTGTGGGCCATAAACCCGATCCAGACTCAGGCAGTAACCTATATTGTCCAGAGAATGGCAAGTCTGGCAGGCATGTTTTATATAATGAGCATGTATTTTTATCTGCGTGCAAGGACAGGTCAAACAGGATCAAAAAATATAACACTTTATTTTCTGTCATTAATTACTTTTCTTCTCGCGTTTGGATCAAAGGAAAATGCTGTCTTATTACCCTTCAGCATCATCCTTCTTGAAATATTCATGCTCAATAGGAAACCTCTTCAAAGAGTCAGGGCGTATCCTAAAACATCAATTGTAGTATTTGTAATAATACTGACAGCTATCTTTTATATTTTAATAAATGATATCAATATCTATGAAAGGTTTTTTGAAGTCTATAAAAACAGGCCTTTTACTGTATGGGAACGGCTGATGACTCAACCCAGGGTTTTAATCCTATATATCTCGCTTATACTCTACCCTGTTTCCACCAGGCTTAATATATCCCATGATATAGATATATCCACATCTCTGTTTACCCCTGTCAGTACAATAATATCAATTCTTGCCATAGCAGCCCTTATTATTTTTGCTGTTAAAAAACGAAACAGATACCCTCTTCTCTGCTTCGGCACCTGCTTCTTTTTTCTGAACCATGCTGTAGAATCATCCATTTTTAACCTTGAACTTATCTATGAGCACCGGAATTATATACCTTCTATGTTTTTCTTTCTACCCATTGCTTCTGGACTGTACATGGGCCTTGATTATTATAAAAACAGAAAACGCATGCAATATATAATCATTTTATCTATTGTCCTTATACTGGTTAGTTTGGGGCATTCTACCTTTATGAGATATTTTACCTTGAAAAATGAAAAAACTCTCTGGGTAGATGCAGTTGATAAATCACCTAATCTGTCGAGACCTCATCATAACTTGGGAAAATATTATCACGACCTGGGATATTTTGAAATGGCTCTTTCAGAATACATAAAGGCCATCACATTAAAACAGACAAACAGGAAAAATGAAGGTTTTGCTTCTTACTACAATATTGGAAAACTGTTTTCAGAAATTAATGAAAATAAAAAGGCAGAATTTTATTACAAAAAAGCCATACAGATAGAGCCACTATTTCCCGGGATATATAATAACCTGGCAACTCTTTATGATAAACAGGGAGATATAGAACTGGCAAATAAGTACCTGATTCGATCTTATAAACTGGCTCCTTTCAACCCCATTACAAACCAGAACTTGGGGTTCTTGTTTATTAAGATGAATAAACCCAAAAAGGCAATATCTCATCTTGAAAGATCAAACATTCATGATGATGTTAGCGGCTTATCCATGTTATACATGGGAGTGGCAAACAAACAGTTGGGGAGATATGGAAGGGCTTCAATCTGTTTTAAAAAATCTATTCAAAAAAATCCTAACAATATTATTGCAATATTGCAATTAGCCGAAATATACCAAAAAAAGGGTCACAATGAAATGGCAGATCAACAAATCAACAATGCCCTTTCGTTAATGCTTAAGGATAAAAGGCTTTTTAATAAGACTCTGGATAACCTGAAAAGAGAAGATCTCATAAACATTTATCCTTCACTTACAAATCTTGTGCCTCTTTTTAAAAAAGCAATGAAAGACATGTCTGA
>CAYWRH010000035.1:0-30601 GCA_964460435.1 uncultured Desulfatiglans sp. | reverse complement strand
CTTTCTTTTCGGTAAGATTTATTCGATTTTACGATAGTACTGTGGTAAAGGACAAGTAGATGGTAGACAGTAGAAGCCTTCAATTCAATACATGGCATCACAAACCCTGCTTCTCTCATAATCCGCCCATTTTACAAGCTCCTTCATCATAAAGGGTATGGGTAAATTATAGGGGCACCTTATCAGGCAGTCATTGCACTGTATGCAGTTCTTTGCCCTTTCAAGTGTGTCTTCAAAATCAGGGCTGGTAAGCATTCTGCTCCCGTGTATTCTTACCATGTTTTTTATGCTGAGTATCTTGTATATGGGTATATTCACGGTGCATGGTTCACAGTAAAGGCACCTGTGACAGAACTGGCTCGCAAACTGTCTGTTCAGGGCTATTATCTGCTGCTTTTCATCATCGGTAAAACCATAGCTCCCTTCTAAAATCTCCAGGTTTTTATCCACCTCTTCTTTACTTTCCATACCGGTTATTACAATCATACCCGGGAATGAAAATACCCACCTCAGGGCCAATTCCGGGATCCCAATAACCCCGCCGGCAAGTGGTTTCATGATAAAGATACCCCTCTTGTTCTCCATGGCCTTTGGGATTACAGATTTATAGGCTATGGGCTCCACTATATTAAACCCCACCATTATCGTCTCAAACAGGTTGTCATCAGCTATCTTTTCCATCACCTCCACATTGTAGCTCGATACCCCTGTATGCCCAATCACCCCCTCTTCCTTTGCCTTTAAAAGCCCAGTTAACGCCCCGTCTTTAGCCGTAACACGTTTGTAGTCCTCAGCAGTTGCAACAGAGTGGCAATGATAGAAGTCGATATAGTTAACCTTAAGCTCCTTCATGCTTTTTTCTATATCACGCCTTACCCCGTCGGCAGTGCGGTCAAAAGACTTGCTTGATACGGCTACCCTTTTACCGGCCAGTTCCATGGCCTTTCCTATCCTTGATTCGCTTACCGTGTAGTTTCGGGCAGTATCAATAAAATCTATGCCCTTTTCAATTGCATATGAGACAACCTCAATCGCCTCCTTTTCTGTAATGCGTTGAAGGGGTATGCCTCCAAGACCAAGCCGTAAAACCTCAATTCCCGTGTTTCCTATTAACATCCTGTGCATGCTGCTTCCTTTCAGTTTTAAGCTGCCTAATATGTCTTACGCTTATATGGCCTGGATAAAGATAATATGACTAATAATAATAAGGATATTACTGTTTGTCACCTTACATGTTTGAACATTTATAAAATCATACTGTGGCCCTATATGGTTTGCTTTAATTTTGACGATAATCCTTTGCCAGGCCAAAAAAATGACACCTGTATCTCTCATCTATTTTAAAAAATAGCAACAACAGCAACATAGAAATAACAATTATATCCAAAATAAAAAATATTATGGCATGCTTCATGCAAAACTGCATTAAAGACCATTTTGGCAGACTCATGAAATATATCTTTAAGTGGCGGATATCTTATGAAGGTTGATCAAAAAATAGAGGATCTTATCCGGGACAGAAACACACAGGTGCCAACGCTGCCGGTTATTGTGGAAAAGATCCTGTCAATGGCGAAGGAGGAAAACACCTCCGCAAAGAGCCTGGCAGAGTTGATAAGCCGCGACCCGGCAATCGCCAACAAGATACTGAGGCTTTCCAATTCTGCATATTACGGGATGATGAAGGAGATTGACTCCATTCCAAGGGCAATTACCATTATAGGTTTTAATGAGGTGGTAAGCCTTACAATCGGGATGAGTGTTATTTCTGCATTCAGCGGTAAAGAGGCCAGTAAAGGCTTCAACATGAAGGGCCTGTGGATTCATTCGCTTGGCTGTGCATTTGCCTCCCGCAATATTGCCAAAAAGCTAAATATGCTGCAGGCTGAGCAGATATTTATAACCGGGCTCCTACATGATATGGGTAAGATTGTTTTTGCCATATATTTTCCGGATGAATATGCTGCTCTCCTCCTTAATGCAAAAGAAAATGAGACAGAGCTCTACAGGGTTGAGAAACAAATTATGGGTATCAATCATGCAACTCTCACCGGCCTGTTGATGGAGCAGTGGAATTTTCCTGAAATGATACAGGTGCCGGCCAGATACCATCATTCAGTGGAGGATTCACCCTTAAAATATTTAAAGCTTACCACGGTTGTGGCCTTTTCAGATTACCTGAGCCAGAGGGCTGAGTTCGGCGAGAGCTGGACAACAAAGGCGCCCCCGGTTACAAGAGTCAGGGAAGAGCTTGGCATATCAAGAGATGAAGCAGATGAAATGGTTGAAAGGTTAAAGGAGCAGAAGGACGAGATAGAGGCCTTTTTCGAGGCCATGAAATAGAATTATGGAAACGGTGAAGGTGGAACAGGAAGATAAAAGTCTCAAAATGCTGAGGGAACAGGTTAAAGCCATTCAGGAGAGGTATGAGAAGAGGATCGCAGACCTCTCGGTTATTCATGAGCTGGGAAGGGTAATAATAAATGTGCATGACTTTACGAGGCTTTGTGAAGAGCTCCTTATGATAATTATCCGGAACACGGTTGCAGAGAACTGTTCAGTAATGTTTCAGGATAGAAAACGGGAAAGTCTCTATCTCATATGCGCATCGGATTATAACAGGCAGAGGTATATTATTGACCCGAGAATGGTGTTTTCAAGGGAAAAGGTAATATATTCACCTGATGCAGACAGGGGCGCAGCCGGAAAGGCATTGAAAGAAAACATCCCGGTTTTGATAGATAATGCAGAGGGTTCAGAGCTCTTTTCTGCAGGCACTGGAACACAGGTAAAGATTAAAAGCCTTTTATCAGTGCCCTTTTATATTGAGGACAGGGTTAGAGGGGTAATCAACCTGAGCCATTCAGAGGCAGGCATCTTTTCAAACGACCATGTAAATCTATTCAGGGTTGTTGCCGATTTTGTCGGGGTATCGCTCTATTCTTCGCTCAATTATCACAAGTTAAAAAGCAGTGAGGAGAACTTCAGATCATTAATCGAGCATTCAAACAATGGCATCGCCATATTGCAGAATGACCAGCATATCTATGCAAACCCGAAATACAAAGAGCTGACCGGATATTCTTCTGATGAACTGAGCGGGCTTTCAATAGATAAACTTATGGATTTTTCATATCAGCAAACAGATCTGAAGATGGTGTTGAATCATCTCAGGGAAAATACAGGCAATGAGCTGTTCAATGCCCGGATAATAAAAAATAACCGGGAGTTGCTTGATGTAGAGATAAGCGCATCTTCTGTGCTCTATTACGGGCGAATGACCCTTGTCATCTCCATGCTCGATATCTCGGACAGAAAGATACTTGAAAGACAGCTTATACATGCCCAGAAGATGCAGTCAATGGGTACCCTTGCCGGGGGTATTGCCCATAACTTCAATAATCTCCTCATGGGCATACAGGGGAACGCATCCATTGCGCTCCTTGAAGTGAAGGAGGAGAGCCCAGCTCATAAGAATCTTATCAATATTGAGAAACTTGTAAGGAATGGGGCAAGCCTTACGAGCCAGCTTCTGGGCTACGCAAGGGAAGGCATTTTCGAGATAAAACCAATAAACCTGAACCTTATTGTAAAGGAGACCTCTGAAACCTTTGGAGCAACCAGAAAGGATATACGAATTATTCTTGATCTTGAACCCAAAATCGCAGGTGTAAAGGCGGATCAGGGGCAGATAGAGCAGACTCTACTAAACCTTTATATCAATTCCTCTGATGCTATGCCTCATGGCGGTACCCTTACAATAAAGACTGCAAATGTTACTGACAGTGATATAGGAGATAAACCCTACAAGGCAAAAAAGGGCAAATATATTCTTGTATCAGTAAAGGATACCGGCTGCGGTATTGCCCCCGCTATAATAGACAGGGTCTTTGAACCCTTTTTTACGACAAAGGGGCTGGCAAAAGGAACAGGCCTGGGGCTTGCCTCTGCCTATGGTATAATAAAAGGGCATGGCGGGTACATAGATGTATCATCCATACCGGGCAGAGAGACCACATTCAGCATCTATCTGCCCTCAACCGATGAATCTTTGGTAAATGAAGATACAATGGCTGATAAGTTCGTTTCCGGTGCAGGCACCATTTTACTTGTTGATGATGAAGAGATCATAACCTATACGGGCGAGCAGATGCTTAAGAAGTTGGGTTATAATGTGATCGTCGCTGAAAACGGCAAAAAGGCCATAGATATCTTTGAAAAAGAACATAAGAATATTGATCTTGTGCTGCTTGATATGGTTATGCCCGGGATGGGCGGCATGGAAACCTTTGACAGGCTTAAAGAGTTAGACAGCAATGTAAGGGTTCTCCTGTCAAGCGGTTACAGCCTTGACGGTCAGGCAAGGGAGATCATGGACAGGGGCTGTAATGGCTTTATACAGAAACCTTTTACACTTAACACTATATCTCAGAAGGTAAGAGAGATACTCGGGGGTTAGTGTTAGGGATTTATAAGGTTAACCTTCCGTTTCCTTAAAGTAATCGTCTATATTTGCCCCAAGCTGTCTTGAAAGATCCCTGGCTGCCTCAGCAACGAGCGGGCCATATTCCTTTATCTCCTCGGTTGAAAAAAGACCCAGCACTAGAAGGTAACCTATCGGTTTTTTGCTGATGTCAATGACCGGCGCAGCAGCAGCATTGAGCCCGGGTGTTATCTCTCCTATGTCGGTTGCATAGCCTGTTTCCCTTGCAAGCGCAAGCTCCTTCATCAACCGATCTCTATCGAAATTTTCCGGGGCGCCATGAAAGTAAAGCTTATCCTTTTTCAGGAGTTCATTCAGTTCATCCTCAGGCAAAAAGGCCGCTATGGCCTTTCCATGTGCGCCAAATGAGATAGGGACATGTTTGCCCACACGTGTTGTTACAATGATCTTTTTATCACTTTCATAGCGAGAGACCACAACCACTGTGTCTCCGTCAATAATGCCGAGCGCTGCAGTGCCGTTTACCTTGTCAGAGAGCTCCTTTATTATCGGGTCTGCAAATGCAATCACATTTATGCCGTCAAGCACCTTTCTTGATAGGGCAATAAGGCCTGTGCCAAGGGAATAGCCCTTTTTCCTGCCCCTGCTCTGTACAAGGCTGAACCGCTGAAGTGTATGAAGGATCCCAAAGGCCTTGCTCTTATGAATCCCCACCTCCTCGCATATCTCGGTTAAACCCATATGTGATGATTTTGAGCCTGCCAGACAGAGCAGCACACGTATTGCCTGTTCAACAGCAGGCACTATATATTTATTGTCACTATCTTTATTTTCCATATTTGTTTCACATCCAGAACTATTGTTTTTGCGTTTTATTTAGATTAAAACAGGATGGATGTCAAGGTATAATATCCTGCCAATAAAAATCATTAGTGATTATAAACCCCTTAATAGGATTGACAGATGTGCCATGTTCCATTAGGATTCGCTATAAATTATTTTTAATAAATGATCATTAAAATATTCCAAATTTCAAATTTTAAATTTTAAATTTCAAATCTCAAATCTCAAATTTGAAATTTCTTGACAGGAGGTATCGGATGGCTGGGGCTTATACAGGCAGGATCTTGTTTATTGATCTTTCATCAGGAAAACAGAGGGTTGAGGAGTTATCAGAGGATTATGTAAAAAAGTATATCGGCGGGTATGGGATCGGTGCAAAGATACTTTATGAGATAATAAAACCTGATGCTGACCCGCTTGGCCCTGATAATGCAATAGGGTTTATGTCAGGACTCCTGAACGGAACAGGCGCGCTTTTTGGTGGCCGGTATACTGTTGTGTGCAAGTCCCCGGTCACCAGGGGATGGAATGATGCCAACTCGGGCGGCTTTTTCGGGCCTGAGCTTAAAAAGGCGGGTTTTGATGGCGTAATAGTGACAGGCGTATCAAAAAAGCCGGTATATATTTATATTAATGATGGCAAGGCTGAGATACGTGATGCATCAAAGCTCTGGGGAAAAGACACTGTTCAAACCCTTGAGGGCATCATAGAGGATACAGGTGAGAAGAGGCTCCGTGCAGCGGTAATAGGCCAGGCAGGCGAGATGCTCTCTCCCATGGCATGCGTAATAAATGAAAAACACCGCGCAGCAGGAAGAGGCGGATGCGGGGCAGTTATGGGCTCTAAAATGCTTAAGGCTGTTGCAGTAAAGGGCACTGGTAAATTCAGTGTGGCAAAGCCCGATGAATTTAAGGCCATATCCGGAGAAATATTGAAGGCCATGAAGGATGGCCCAATGGCGGGCATGGTCCAGGGGTTTGGCGCCTTTGGCACCGGGGGCGGGACAGGCGCAAATATCCTTAAGGGCGATACCCCTGTTAAAAACTGGAGCGGGGCAGGAGAAACAGATATGGGGCCTGCTGAGGCAGAAAAACTCGCTACGGGGACCTATGATGCCAGATATAATACAGGCAAATATGCCTGTGCAAACTGCCCTTTAGGCTGTGGCGCACATTACAGCGTTAAGGATGGCAAATGGCCTGTGCCTGAGACAGACAGGCCCGAGTATGAGACACTCGGCGCCTTTGGCGCCATGATGCTTAACAGCAACGCTGAGTCGGTTATCAAATGTAACGATATATGCAATAAATATGGTCTTGATACCATTTCGGTCGGCGCAACCATTGCCTGGGCAATGGAGTGTTATGAAAATGGCATAATCACAAAGGAGGAGACCGGAGGCATTCCTCTCACCTGGGGCAATGCAGATTCCATTGTTGAAATGACCCAGGCTATTGCAGATCAGAAGGGTTTCGGCAAGATACTTGCCCTTGGGTCAGAAGCGGCTGCAAAAAAACTGGGAAAGGGCATTGAGTATCTGCAGAATGCAAGAGGTATAGAGCTGCCAATGCATGATCCCCGGTTTGCGCCCGGGTTTGCAAGGACATACAGGTATGACCCCACCCCTGGCCGTCATGTGAAGGGCGGGTCAGGGATAATAGAGATGAATATGCCGCCGGATCTCAAGCATAATATTAAAGACAGGGGTCTGATGGATGTCAATAATACCCTTGAGACAGAGGTGCAGAATTCCGCAGGCTTGTGTGCCTTCAGCAATTTTGCAGCGCCCCCAGGCACTATGGCAAGATATATAGCTGCGGCAACTGGATGGGATTTTTCGGAAAAGGAGCTTCTCAACACAGGGAAGAGGATATTCAATCTAAGACATGCATTTAATCTCAAGGCAGGTCTGGACCCCACAGAGGATATCCTTGCGAAGAGGGCAATCGGAGAACCGCCATTAACCGAAGGCCCTTTAAAGGGGATAACCATTGACATAAAAAAACAGATCATGGAGTTTTGTGAAATTATAGGATGGGATAAGGAGACCCTTAAGCCCACCAGAAAATCCCTTGAAGAGGCTGGCGGGCTTGAAAAGGTTATAGAGGATCTTTACGGCAAGTAATAAAAAAAAGCATGGGTCTCATAGAACAGAGAGGCCAGGGAAAAGATTTGGCCTCTCTATATTTCGTATAAAAATAATGCGGGTTATAACAAAATCTCTGTTAATCCCATCTGTAGGTGGCAGTAAATGATACCTGTTCGGGGTTACTGTTTATTCCCTTAGCACTATTGATATTACTGCTGTTGTAAAAGTTAGCCCTGATTCCATATGTCCACCTGATGCCAGGGGAAAAGGTAGCGCTAAAAGTGGTTATTCCGCCATTTGACTGGCTGTCATAGCGATACATGAACATGGTATATAATTTAAGATTATGCCAGTAGGAACCTGCAAAAAAATTTCCTGAATGGAAGTTATGGGGTTTGTAACCATTTTTTGATTCAGCATAATTACCTGACCCTGTATTATAGTCATATCCTATGCCCCAGTTTATTCCTACAGGTGAGACAGGCAGATTAATCAGATTTTTTCCTTTGTAGGAAACCCCTGTTTTCCAGGTGTAATCAGTGGCTTCCTGCAGCCCGGATAATGTATATGACGAGTGGCTGTTATCAAATCTGTAGGATGATTCCAGATTCACTGAAGGCGCCGCACCCTGATGCAAAATGCTCAGAAAGGGCAGGTGGTAGGATAATCTTGCCGCGACATTGCTGTTATTGACGCCCCTATACTGTTCAATGCCAGAGAGTGTCAAGGGTGCAAAGTCATTATCTGTAATTAGCTGCCTGTTTACCGCATCTCCATACCATGCGTAAAGATCAATGGCAGTGTTATTAAAAGGGCCGCTGACCCTGATGCCATAATCAGGCATTTCATGACTCAAATTGATGGTCTCCAGATCATAAAGGCCAGCACCTGTATGTTGGGGCACCTCCCCGCCATTTAATAGTGTTACAGTGTATTCATTACTGGCCTGGGTCTCTTTTGCCTTTTCAACCTCAACAGCGCCAGTGTCAGAAGGGCTGCTTTTATCTTTTTCATCATATCCGAACCATTGGGCAACCTGTTTTGCCCATTCAACCGGCTTTGAGACCCATTTTGACAGGTCATAGGCGTTGCTTGTCCCTGAAAAAGAGAAAAGTGCTATAATAACAAGCAGTTTAATGAAAAATAGATTTGACCTTTTCACGCCTTCCTCCGGAAAAACCATTTAGATCCATTAACTTTAGATCACACAGGATGCCTTATCTCCCCTTACTCTATAACAGGCCATATATGTGATTCCCCAGTATCAAAACAAGGGCCTGCCTTAAGTAACTTAATAGAAGCATCTCAGATTTATGAATTGATACCCCCTTAAAAAACGCTATCAAGATAATCCATTTTTAATGCAAATACAAGAATTTTTTATGTAAATGCTATAATTTATTCCGAAAAAATTGCCTCGGCAAAATCCTTTGCATTAAATGGCCTTAAATCATCCATCTTTTCGCCCACACCAATATATTTTATGGGTATGCCAAGCTCTCTGGATATGCCCACTACAATCCCGCCCTTTGCAGTGCCATCCAGTTTTGTTAAAATCAGGCCGTTAAGGCCAAGGGTCTTGTGAAATATCTCTGCCTGTGAGATGGCATTCTGCCCGGTAGTGGCATCCAGAACAAGCCAGACCTGGTGCGGCGCACCCGGGAGTCTTTTATCTGCCACCCTGTATATCTTGCTCAACTCCTCCATCAGGTTTACCTTTGTATGGAGCCTGCCAGCCGTGTCTATCAGCAGGACATCAATCTGTCTGTTTATTGCAGCGCTCACCGCATCATAAACCACTGCGGAGGGGTCTGCCCCCTCATTCTGCCTTATCACATCCGCTCCGACCCTTTCACCCCAGATAGTGAGTTGTTCAGCTGCAGCAGCCCTGAAGGTGTCTCCTGCTGCAAGCATCACCTTCTTGCCCTCCTTTTTATAGAGCGCTGCAACCTTGCCGATTGTGGTGGTTTTGCCCACGCCATTCACCCCTATCATCATGATAACCAGGGGTTCACCAGGTTTTGGTTCTCTTGCTTCCGGTTCAACAATGGTAAGAAACTCTATTATCTTCTCTTTAAGCGCGGCCTTTAACTGCGCGGGGTTGTCAAGATTTTTTCTCTCCACACCTTCCCTTATAAGTTCAATAAGCTCCTTTGATGCCTCTACACCAAGATCAGATGTAAAAAGTATCTCTTCAAGCTCGTCAAGAAGCTCGGCATCTATCTCCTTTTTACCAAGAAAAAGCCGGTCAAGCCTGCCGGCAAATCCATCTCTTGTCTTTTTTAGCCCCTGTTTCAGGCGACTGAAAAAGCCTCTCTTTTCATCTACAGGCACTTCACCCTTTTCAATCCCTTTATTTCTGAATCCGAACATCCCTTTTTCTCTTTCTGTATTCCTGTAATAATATTAATCCGGACAGGTCAATGTATGGCCCTGTGCACCTTAACCTCACAGGGCAAGCAAATAGCATATTTTCTGTATAAGTGTACAGGCAAAACAGTTGCGGGTTATATACGGCTGTGTCAGGGCTCCGGTATTATAAGTACCGGAAGGGTTGAAAGCCTTACTACCTTATCAGCGACTGATCCGAAAACAAATCTGCGCCAGCCTGTCCAGCCATGTGTCGCTATAACAATGAGGTCTGCCTCTTCCGTCTCAGCGGCCTTTACTATCTCATTAGCGGCATTCCCCTCCTTTATCAATACCCTTACCTTTACCCCTCTGGGTATCTGTTTTTTTATATGCTCTTCCAGATTGACCCTTGCGATCTCCTTCATCTCATTATAGTATTCCTTTGCATCAAATCCGGCAGGAACAAGTGTTGACCCGCCATGAAAAACAGGGGGTACAACATGTATTAATATTAGTTCTGCCGGGAGGGTCTCCGCTATTATTAAAGCGGCAGACACCCCTTCATATGATGGCTCGCTCAGATCAGTGGCGCAGAGGATTTTTTTAGCCGGGAATAAAATCTTTTTAGGTCTCTTATTTTTTTTCAAAATAATACCTCCGTTATTAATTGTTTATGTTCCCGTTATTAAGGTTAACCGCAACCATCTTTGAAACTCCGGCGTTTTCCATGGTAACCCCGAAAAGGCTGTCAACTATTTCCATTGAGCGGCGGTTATGGGTTATCATCAGCACCTGAGAGTATTTCTTTATCTCCTTTAAAAGGTCATTGAACCTGTCAACATTGGCCTCATCAAGGGGCGCATCCACCTCATCCAGAAGGCAGAACGGGCTTGGTTTGATGAGATAAATGGCAAACAGGAGGGCCATTGCAACAAGCGCCTTTTCTCCGCCTGAGAGGAGCCCCATGTGGCTAACCTTTTTTCCGGGAGGCCGCACCTCAACAAGGACACCGCTCTCAAGCGGGTTGGCCTCATCGGTGAGGGTCAGCCATGCCTGTCCGCCGTTAAACAGGATGGGAAACACATTCTTTAGCTGCTCGTTTATCTCTGCAAATGTGGTGGTAAACCTTTCAAGGCATGTCCTGTTTATCTTTTTTATGGCCTGCATGATAGATTCAATTGATGTTACAAGGTCCTCTTTCTGCTTCAGGATAAATTCATAACGTTCACTCTGCGCCTCATGTTCCTGTATGGCCATAAGGTTTACCTCGCCCAGCTTCTCGCGCTGCTCCTTCTGGTGATCAAGCTGCTCCCTTACAGTCTGCTCATTATAGTTTTCATCAAGGTACTCCCTGTATACCTCGGCAAGATTAAGATTAGCCTTTTCCCTTACCTGCTCCACAAGATTTTCCATCCTCACATCTATCTTTGACTGCTCCATCCGTGTGATGCTTATTTTTTCCTTAAGGAGATTAAGCTCTTCCCTTAAGCCTTCAAGCCTCTTTTCATTCTCGCGTATCTCAACATGAAAGAGGTTGCGTTCCTGCTGGGCATTATCCACCATCTCCTTGGCATCCCTGAGTTTTTCATAATATTTGCTGATATTCTCTCTAAGTACCTCCTCTCTTTCTTTAAAGGAGTTCTGTTTTGCCTGACACTCCTTTATATCCCCGGCGATCTTGTCCAGCCTGTGCTGCGCCTCTTCATGATAATTATCTATCCTTTCGATCTCCCGCGCAAGCCCCTTGCCCTCTTCCACAGATACCCTGAATCTCATCTTTGCCGCTTCAAGCTCTTCCCGGATCTCATCAAACTCCCTCTCACATTCGTCAAGCTCCCTCTTTTTCTGTAAAAGGAACTCCTCTTCCCGCTGTTTTTTCTCTCCACACTGGATCAGCTCATTTTTATTCCTGTTGATTGCTTCTGTATGCTTTGCCTCTTCATGGAGCCTTTCCTCCAGTTCCTTCTGAAGCCTTTCTGAAAGACGTTCAAACTGATCGAGCTTGTTGCTGAGCTGGAATATAACCTTGTCCAGTTCATTGAGTTCATCCTGGCATTTGGATTTTTCTTCCCTGAGCCTTGAAATTGACACCTTAAGCTCTTCCTCCTGCAACATGACCGCTTCAAGGCGCTCCCTTGCCTCCGCCACCTTTTTAGCGAGGTCAGTCACCTTTTCCTCAAGCTCCGTGATCTCTCTTTTTCTGGCCAAAAGACCGTGTGCCCCGAGCTTGCCGCCGCTAATTATCCCGTGACGGTCTACAAGGTCACCCTCCGGTGTAACAAGTGTTGTATTTCTTCCGTTACTTCTCCATGCGTCAACCGCCTGGTCAAGGTTTTCCGCCAGGGCAATATCCCCCAAAAGCATGTTGACAACAGGTTTGTATCTGTCAGCAACATTAACCACATCCTTGAGAAGCGGGAAACCGTTGTGGCCGTGCCCGTTTCCGTTTCCATTAATGTCACTTACAGAGATGAAACTGCCGCGGCCCCTTGCCCTCTCCTTGAGGTATCTTACCGCCTCCTTGCCATCCTCCTGATTCTCCACCAGTATGCACTGGAGCCTGTCAGAAAGAACCGCCTCTACCGCCTGTTCATATCTTGAATCAACCTTGATGACATCCGCAACAAGGCCCAGTACACGCCCCTCATTTTTGGCTTCAAGGTCATTTGCCTTCATGATGGTCCTTACGCCTACCTGATATCCTTCATAGTTTTCATTCAGGGACTTAAGGCCAGCCAGCCTGGTCTTAACAGTGTTATATTCGTTTTCTATGCCTTTAAGTTCATTCTCTGATGTCTTTCTGATGGAATCAAGCTCGCTTGCGCGCTCCTCCTTTTCACGTATGTCATTTCCTATGTCGCAGAGCTTCCGGGATAAGGCCTCCCTCAATTCTCCCTTTTTTATAGAGGTCTCCATAAGGGTCTGTATATTGGCATCCAGTTCATTCTTCTCGCTTTCTATCCTTGCCTTTCTGTCTGTTATCTCAAGGATCCTCTTGTTCAGGTAGTCAAGCTCCTTGCTTAAGCCTGCCTCCTTTGAAACGCCGGTATTTACCCTTGTGCGCGCTACCTCATACTCTTCCTTTATCTCTGTTAAAAGATCCTTCCGTCCCTTCATCCTGCCTTCAATTACGCTGATCTCCTCCTGGCATGTGCGCGCATCCTCTCTCAGCCTTGTAATCTTTTCCTGGAGCAGGGCCTTTTCTTCACCAAGGGTGACAAGCCTTCTTCTGATCTCCTCTATCTCCCTGTTATGGCGCTCTTCAAGGGCTGCCTGCATCTCCTTTTCCTTTGACATGGATTCAAGTGCAGATTCCTTTTTTGCGAATTCTTCCTTCAGGGAGAGGTATGTATTGTTGAGGCCTGAAATGACCTGGTCTTTTTCATCCAGCTCAAGGTTCATGCTCTCTATTTGACCCTGCAAAACCGAGAGGGTGGTTGTCAAGGTGGCCTCATTTTCAATAAGGCTGTCAGCCGATTTCCTGTTTTTACCAGAGGCGGAGATAAGGTCATTGTACATATTGGCGTTAAGCACAAGCTCGAGCCTGCGTATTTCCGCCCCTATCTCCTTGTATCTGATCGCCTTTCCAGCCTGTCTCTTTAGAGACCTCATCTGGGTCTGCACCTCGGACAGGATATCCTCAACCCTGTTCAGGTTTTCCCGTGTAAGCTCAAGCTTTCTGCGCGCCTCAGCCTCCTTCTTCTTGAACCTTGTTATACCGGCTGCCTCTTCAATCATAAGCCTTGTCTCTTCGGGTTTCTGTTCAACTATGGAGCCTATGCGGCCCTGGCTTATTATAGAGTAGCTTTTGTTACCCAGGCCCGTGTCCATGAATATCTCCTGAACATCCTTGAGCCTGCACGGGACATTATTGAGCATATATTCGCTTTCACCTGAGCGGTACAGGCGTCTTGTAACAGAGACCTCCTCCTCGCCGGCAAACTCTCCAGGCAGCGACCCGTTCTCGTTTTCAAAAACGATAGAGACCTCTGCCATTCCAAGGGGCTTGAACTCACCTGCCCCGCTGAATATAACATCCTCCATGCTGCGGCCACGCAGCTGTCTGGCGCTCTGTTCGCCCATTGCCCACCTGATCGCATCGGCAATATTGCTTTTCCCGCAGCCGTTTGGCCCTACAACCGCGCTTATACCGGCAGGAAATGGTATTTCCACCTTATCCTTGAATGACTTAAAACCCATGATAGAGAGCCTTTTTATTCTCATCAGGACCTCCTTAAAATTTCTTTGAGATATGGCTTGAAAATGACCATGAAATTAGCATCTCGAATCAGGATTGTAAAGGGGAAAATACAACATAATGTGATTGGGCCTGATTTTCTGCCAATATATAGTATTATTTTTTCTTTAAATGAGAAAAACATTGACATACTTCAAATGAACTAAATAGAATGAAATAGTCGAAATAAATTTCTGTTTTGACTATATTATTTAAGTATGTAAACTGCCCAAAAATCCCCTGGAGATCAAATTGATGAATAGAAAACATGGGAAGCGTTGTCTGATATCCTTTTTTTCGGTATCACTCTTTTTTGTCTTTTATCCCTTTAGCCTTATTTACTCTGAGGGTGAAAACGAGGAGACATATTCCATTGATCTGGTGCAAACGGCTGAAGTATCAAAGGAGATTATTGATCTGGATGATAAAAAGGTGCTTACTGAAACCTATGTGGCAAAGGATGGAGATCATATCTGGCAGATACTGAGGAGCAGGGAGGTGTTTAATAAAAACAAGCTGGGCGATATCCTCTATGCCCTTAAAAAGCTTAATAAATCCCTTGATAACATGGATATGATCCACCCGGGCCAGAAGATAGTTATACCCCTTATCATCACGCCTGTCCCGGGCAGAAAACCCTCTGAAAACAGAGAAGATATGGAGACCATCTCGATTGCTGATCTTAAAAACCCTGACCTTTATACGGTCATGCCTGGTGACAGTATTATCAGAATACTGGATAAAAAATTCTCAATGCCAGAAAGCGAGTTTTATAATGAATACCTTGACCAGCTTAAAAAACTAAATCCCAGCCTGACAGACATAAACACCATATATCCGGGGCAGAAGGTCAGGTTGCCAATATACTCGCCAAAGATCGTCAGGGGAAAGATCAAAGAGGAATCCCCCAAAAAGGAGATCAATGAAGAGGCTGTAAAACTGCAGAACAGGGAAAAGGGGGAACACCTGGGCAGGATCTTCACCCTGATGGGCGAGGAGTGGCTTAATCAGGGGAAACACTATATACCGCTCAATACGGGGGGACAGATAGACCTGAACACAGAGACCTATCCCATAATCAGCCTCAGGAACGGGGACAAGATTATTGTGGATATCTATTCAACGCTGCCCGGGAAGATGGCTGACCTTATAACATCAAACTGGGACAGCTACCGTATTATCCATATAGATAAAGAAGATGATCTCGCCGCTGTATTAACAAAGGCCATAGCTGCCTGTAATTACGCAAAGGTATATGGAAAGGATGAGAGCCTTGTCCTTGAAGAGGGCTTCAGGCTTGAAATAACAGCTGACTGGATAGTGCAATTTCTGCCAGAGCCAACAGATGGAGAGATCAACCTGATTTGTCTGAATCTCAGGGAAAAAGAGGTAAAAAATATCCCTTCATCCTTAAAAAAATACCTTGAGGGGCACGGGATAAGGATAATCGACTACCCAAACGGTGAGTCGCATGAAGAGGCTTTTAAGACAGTCAATCCCATTACCCTTGGAAGCAGTATTAACAGCCTTGTTGAAAAGATACTTGAGCTGGCCGGACAACCCTATTCCCTAAAAAGAGATATCCCCCTTTACAGGGGTGAAGGGGCTGATTTCAATCTGACCATAAAGGCCGATTATTCATTCAGCAGAAAAGGAAAAGAGTTTATTATAGATATTAACGGCCTTGAAGGGGATGTCATTAACCTTCTTGATGAGCATGGTTTTTCCGTGCTTTCCCTTGCAGGTGAAACTGATCTGTCAAAGGCAGCAGGCAGGGTGCTAGGGCTTCTGGGTGAGGAATGGAGCGACTCGGAACAGGGATTTTATGCATTGCCGAAAGAGTCACAGGGTAATATAAGGCTTATTTATCCGGGGATCATCTACAGGGATATCAGGGGCATGGTTAATCTCTTTACCTTTATCAGGCCGATCCCGGAGATATCCGGTTTCCTGGCCAGGAATGTTGACAGCATCTTTATTTTAAGCAGGCCTTCAGTGGCGGAGGAAAATGAGCGCAAAGATACTGGTAATTGATGACGAAGAGAGCATAAGGTTCACATTCAGGGCACATCTTGCCCATGAAGGTCATGAGGTGTTTACCTCGAATGATTATGCATCTGCCATTGAGATCATAGAAAAAAACGACCTTGACCTGATCTTTGTCGACCTTATCCTTAAAGGGCATACCGGTATTGAGATACTGGGCAAGGTAAAGGAGCTGGGGCTCACCTGTCCTGTGATCATGATGACAGGCAATCCAAGCATCGAGACCACAACAGAGGCGGTCAGGCTTGGGGCCTTTGACTACCTGCTGAAACCCATACACAAAGAGCCCCTTTTGCGTGCCACAAAAATGGCCCTGAGCCACAAGAACCTCACTGACATAAAAAGATCTGTTGAGGAGGAAAACGAGAGGATCAGAAACAACCTTGAGGCCATATTCAGGAGTGTGAATGATGGCATAATCACATTCACCCGCGACATGAGTGTGATTGATGCAAATGATGCGGTAGAAAAGATCTGTAAGATTGACCCTATCGAACTCGCAGGCAGAAATTTCTCTGAGATGGATATCCACTGCAGCAAGGCCTGCCAGAATATCCTTTCCGAGACTATAAAAGGTCAGTCCACTATCCGTGAATCGCGCGTAGAGTGCAGGCAGGCGGAGCAGATCCATCAGGTGGTTTCTGTAACAAGCTCGCCCCTGATCAGCAAAAATGGCGAATCGATTGGCGCTGTAATGGTTGTAAGGGATGAGACAAGGCTTAATGACCTTGAAAATGAGCTGAGGGTGAGGCACCAGTTTCATAATATCATAGGCAAAAGCGGAAGGATGCAGGAGATTTACAGGCTGCTAGGAGATCTTGCCCGGACTGATACCACTGTGCTTATTACAGGTGAAAGCGGAACAGGAAAGGAGCTTATTGCAAAGGCCCTCCATTACAGCGGGCCAAGGGCCTTTAAGCCCATGATCACGGTAAACTGCTCTGCCCTGGCAGAGAACCTTCTTGAAAGCGAGCTGTTCGGCCATGTAAAGGGGGCATTTACAGGGGCGCTCAAGCACAAGGTGGGCAGATTTCAGGCCGCAGATCAGGGCACCATATTTCTGGATGAAATAGGCGATATTGCCCCTTCTGTACAGCTTAAGCTCCTGAGAGTGATACAGGAAAAGGAGCTTGAACGAGTTGGTGATTCTCAGTCCATTAAGGTGGATGTAAGAATAATAACCAGCACCAATCAGCCGCTTAAACAGAAGGTGGAAAGGGGTGAATTCAGGGAAGACCTCTATTACAGGCTCAAGGTTGTTGAGATAGTCCTGCCGCCCTTAAGGGAACGGAGAGAGGATATAGAGCTATTGGTGATACACTTCTGTGATCTCTTTAACTCAAAATTCGGGAAAGGGATCGAGGGAGTTACAGATGATGTCCTTCATGCCTTCAGGCAGTATGAATGGCCCGGAAACATCAGGGAGCTTGAACATGCCATAGAGCATGCATTTGTGCTCTGCCACGGCAATATCATCACAATAGATCATATACCGCCTGAAATCAGGGAGCCTTACGGTTCAATCAAGGGGCACCCTGGCTGGCACAGCAAGGAGAGTAATCATACAGGCAGCAAACAAAATATTATGGATGCCCTGAAAAAGGCAGAAGGTAACAGGGCAAAGGCAGCAAGAATTCTTGGTATAAGCAGGCAGACCCTCTACAGGAAAATGAGGGAGGGGGATATCCATTAATATATGTAACATGTAACAATGTCATGTAACACATGTAACATAAATGGTACATATGTTACATATTTTTATCTTTAATATTAGATGATCTTTACATACTTGTCCGGTTGTTTTTAATCCATAACCCTTTCATTTTAATAAAATCTCCCAATATTACAGACACTTTCCGTCAAGCCTCTGTCAAAAAATAGAAATATCCTTTCTGATCAGCAGGATATCCTCTTTGCTGGCACAGGAATTGAAGATATGTGGGAGGTTATTCCTTTATTTTTGTATTATTGCGGCTGCCAGCTTTTTTGAACAGCCTGCTTATAGACCGGGGCTCTTACTGATTTTGATTTTATTTCTGAGGTTTAAATGGTTTCTGGAGGCATTTTAACTAAGGAGTGGCTAAAGGATCATTTAGCAATTGAAGAGGCTGTATCAAAGATATCACGGATCTTTCTCTCGTCGGACAGCGTTGAGCTTAGAGATGTCCTTACTGTAATAGGCAAGGCATGTTCGGTTAGCCGGACAGGCATTATCTGTTTCAGTGATAATACAGACGAAATAAAGGAGATACATGAATGGTGCAACCCATCTTTACCCACTGGCCATGAAAAAAGAGAAACGGATCAGCGCTTCTACAGGTGGCTTGCCGGCAGGTTAAGGCACAATAATATTGTGATGGTGCCTGACACAGCGATACTCATGGATGGAATGGAGACCGAGGGAAGGATACTGAGCGCAAGGGACACAAGGGCCATCCTTGCCATACCTGTTGATTCGCCAACTGACTCCTTTTTCGGGGCTATCTATTTTGAAGAGCTTGAAAAGCCCAGGGAATGGCTGGGTGAAGAGGTCCAGACCTTCCGGGTAATATCCGGCATGATCAGCACCTACTGGGAAAGAAAAAATGTCCTTGAGGCGCTTGCAAAGAGTGAGAAAAGGTATAAAGAGCTGTATGAGGAGTCAAAAAAGGCTGAAGAGCTCTACAGGTCACTCATTAACTCCTCTGCTGATGCGATTGTTATATCTGATCTGGCTAATAAGACAAATTATGTTAGTCCCTCATTTACCCATCTCTTTGGCTGGACCCTTGATGAAATAAATGGCGGGGAGATACCATTTATCCCGGAGGATGAAAAGCCTGGCCATGACCGGATGATATCCGCGATAATTAATTCAGGCATTCCATGCCAGGATATGGAGACAAGGAGATATACAAAGGATAGGCGCATGCTCAATGTAAGTTTGAGCGTTTCAAGATATGATGATCATGAGGGAAGGCCGGCAGGGCTCTTGTATCTATTGCGTGACATAAGCGAACGAAAGCACCTTGAGGCGCAGCTTATACAGGCACAGAAGATGGAGGCAATAGGCACCCTTGCGGGAGGCATTGCCCATGATTTCAATAACAGTCTTCAGGCGATCTTTGCATGCACCGAGATACTGCTATTGGGGAAAAAGGCAGGAGACCCTGATCACTCAAAACTTGTCACCATAGAAAAGGCAATTCAGAGGGCAAGCAAGCTTACAAAGAGACTTTTAATCTTTGGCCGGAAGATGGATAGCGAGACAATCCCGGTAAACCTCAATAATGAGATAGAACAGATATCCCAGATACTCAAACGCACCATACCAAAAATGATCAATATCAAGTTTGATCTTGATAACAAAATCGGCATGATAAATGCGGACCCCAACCAGCTTGAACAGGTCATGATGAACCTCTGCATAAATGCCCGCGATGCCATGCCTGAAGGGGGCGAGCTTACCTTCAGGACAGAGACCGCTGTCATAGATGATGGGGCAGCGGCAAAAGTCACCGGACTTCCTGAAGGGGACTATGTATTGCTTACCATATCAGATACCGGCACAGGCATGGAAAGCTCCATTATTGAACACATATTTGAGCCGTTTTTTACCACAAAAAAGGTGGGCGAGGGCACTGGTCTCGGGCTTTCTATGGTATACGGCATAGTCAAGAGCCATGGCGGCTACATATCATGCGAAAGCGCACCGGGCAAGGGCACATCCTTTATGATCTATTTCCCTGTTATACAGAAGAGCATGGATATCAACAGGGCTGTAGAGGCGGAGCCAATACAGAGGGGAACTAATGAGAATATACTCTTTGTAGAAGATGATGAGACAACAAGGGAGGCGGTCGGGGAGCTGCTGAAACAGTCAGGTTACAGTGTGTTTACCGCCTCTGACTGTGGAGAGGCAATAAAAATCTATTCGGAAAATATTGAGAAGATTGATCTTGTGATATCAGACCTCATTATGCCCGGCATGGGAGGAAAAAAACTTGTAGAGACCATACTTTCCATTAACCCTCATGCTAAGATCATTATTGCAAGCGGTTATAATGTGCAGGAGTCTGCGGCCTGTGCAATGGAATGGGGCGCAAAGGATTTTCTAAGCAAGCCCTATGAAATAAACAAGTTGTTGAAGGCACTAAAAAATGTGCTTAATTAAATATGCTTTACAAGAGTCTGATCTGCAGGTAATCTCAAAAATATAGAGCGGAGTAAGGGGCAAATGTCAAACTTTAGCAGATACCCTGCATACCCGGTGCCGACCGGCGAGTACAGGGTAAGCAAGAGAAAGAATGAAATACTTAATGCATATCTGGGCACCTGTGTCGGGCTCTCTCTGTGCGATAGAGAGGCAGGGGTTGGAGGGTTGATACATATCCTTCTGCCTGAACCTGGCGGAAGCGATTACCTTGGTAAGCCTTTAAGCTATGCAGTCACAGGGCTCCCCATCTTTATAAAGGAGTTGCACAGGCTGGGCTCTGAAGTTTCAAGGCTTGAGGCAACAATAGCCGGCGGGGCCCTTGTTGGAAATATTTCACAGGCAGATGTGGAACTTGATATAGGCGGAAGGACAGTAGAGATAACCGAAATGATCCTGCGTAATGCAGGGATAAGGGTAATAAGGAGGGAGACCGGCGGGTTTTTCAGCTGTCGTCTGAGCCTTAATCTGGATACAATGGAAAGCGCTATACATCCAATTCAAAACGGGGCTTTATCAGGGGAGGGAGAGTTGATAAGGCCTGACATAAATATGATCAATGATGCAATAGAGAAGATTCATTCTATCCCCCAGGTGGTATTCAAGATGCTCAGGATGGTGCGCGAGGGGAGATACAGCTTCAGGGAGCTTGCCAGCGAGGTAAAACAGGATCAGGTAATTTGTGCAAAACTTTTAAGGCTCTGTAATTCCGCATTTTTCGGCAGGAGGATAATTGCCGATTCCATAGACAGGGTGCTCGTGATGCTCGGTGAAAAGCAGCTTATACAGACAATAATGTCAACTGCCTTTGAAGACTTTTTTACGGGGAATACAGGCGGATATTCCCAGTGTAAGGGAGGGCTCTTTCACCATGCCATTGGTGCGGCCATGATCTGTGAAAACCTTGCAAAAAGAAGCGAGTGTGTGGCTCCCGATGTTGCCTATACCGCAGGTCTTTTGCATGATATCGGGAAGGTGGTGCTTGACCAGCATATGGGCAGGGCCTACCCCTTTTTCTACAGTAAGACCCAGCTTGAAAATGAAGAGCTCATAATGGCGGAAAGGGAGATATTCGGTATTACCCATGATGAGGTTGGGGCAATGCTTGCTGAGCAGTGGGCGCTAGCTGAAAATCTTGTTGATGCAATAAAAAATCATCACAATCCGGAAAAATCCGAAAAAGAGGGTGTGCTTTCAAGCGTTGTATATATTGCGGATCTCATCCTTTCCAGGTTCCTTGTGGGTCAGGAGCTGGAAAGGCTTGATGCGGAACATGTAAAAAAAAGCCTCAATAACATCGGTTTGAACAGGTTAAAATTTCCCAGTATTGTGGAAGCTATTCCCCCGCATATTTTTCAAATGCCATTTGAAAGAGATGCCCAGATCCGGTATGTAAATTAAGGCAGAGGGCTCAGGGTACAAGACGCAAAACACAAGGAGCAGGGGACAATCACCTTCTCTAATCACCTCACAAGGAGAAAATCATGTTCAGTCTTGGTGAAATAATTGACCTCGCCATTCAGGTGGAAAAGAATGGTGAAAAATCATACCGAAAGGCACAGAAGGAGGTGAAGGATAGAAATCTTGCCTCTGTGCTCGCTTGGCTTGCTGATGATGAAAAGGCGCATGAAAGGTGGTTTATTGACCTTAAAAAGGAGGTTGATGAAAAGATTCAAGATGCACGGCTTGAAGAGATGGGCAGGGAGATACTTGGCAGTGTCCTTGGTGAACAGTCATTCTCAATGGATGATGCGGACTTTTCCCGGTTAGCAGATGTGAATGCCCTCCTTGAACTCTCCCTTGAGTTTGAAAGGGATACTATCCTGTTTTATGAGATGATAAGGGCATTTGTGGATAATAAAAAGGTCTCTGCCGGTCTCGATAAAATCATCCATGAGGAAAATGCTCATGTTAAAAAAATTGAAGAGATGATTGATAAAGGGTAACGCCATATTTTTTGTCAGATGTTTAATTTTGACCATTCATCTAAGAATGTAAGGCACTGTTTCTTTGCCTCTGCTGATATAAATGGATTATACTCAGTTAGTTCGATTTTCTCTGGTGCACGAAATAAAATTTTTGGGAAAAGTAAAACAGAACCTATCAGAAGTAAAATTACTACACCAAAAACAATAAGAGATATCTTTAATACCCTACGCTTCCATGATTTCTTTTTTTCCATATTTTCTCCTTTCTTTTTGTCTCCACGGTGACCGTTGGAATGCCTGTTTTGACGCTCCGCGTCCAATCACCAGTCTGTACAAACATCTGATCTTATTCTTGCCATGTGCACCTCTACATAAAATATCAACGCAGAGCGTTAATTTGAATTGGTTCCCACGGAGACCATGGGAATCAGAGGCAAAATTATGACAGCTTATTATGCCTTTTTCTATTCCCTCAGAAAAGTCAGTATGGTTTCGGTCGTTAGATTTGAATCAGAGATTGTGGCATGACCAACACCAGGAATTATCTTCTTTTTAAATTGTGGAACTACCCTTTCGAGCCGATCCATGGCTTCATAAGGAGAAAACACCCTTTCATGGTCTCCAGCAAGAAATAATACAGGACATTTGATGCTTTTTAGTTCTTCGTCATTCAAGACATTAGGATTCAATATAAAATTCGCTTTATAAAATTTGTTACATGCGTTACTAAATCCTAAAAATTGTAAAGAAGCAGATTTATTATTAATAGTGGGATCGAACCATAAATTAAAACTTTTTTGAAAATAATCAAAAGGTAATGTAGAGAGCAGAAGTCGTCGCATAAACTGAGGATTGATTGGAACAATTGTGCCAACAGGTGCTATTAATACCAGTTTACTTAATCTGTTTTGTTTATGGATAGCATATTGGCTGATAAGCCATGCGCCATATGAGCCACCCATAAGATTAATGTTATTATCAAGATCAAGCGCGTTAAATAGCTCATCAAACCATTGTACATAGTCATCAGATTTTTTTATTGGTGTTGTGCATATGCTTAAACCTTTATCACCAACTGTATCTACCGCATATGTCCTGAAATTTTCTGAAAGGTCTTTGATTTTTGAGTAAAAGATTAATGAATTGGATCCCATGCCATGTATTAGGACAAGAGGAGGGGCATCCTCTGGACCGGTAATTCGTACAAATGTTTTACCATATGAAGTATCAATATAACGTGACTCGGATTCTACCGGCCAATGTGATTTTTCCCATTCATCAAACAATGCAAGGCACTGTTTCTTTGCATCTGCCGATATAAATGGATAATAGTCAGTCATTTCTATTTTCGGTGGTTCAAGTGATTTTATTATATAGAAAACAGAACCTACCAGAAGCAAAATTATCATACCAAAAATTACAAGAGATATTTTTAATACCTTACGCTTCCATGATTTCTTTTTTTCCATATTTTTCTCCTTTCATATTGTCCCCTCAGAGACCGAGGGTACTAGAAAAATGTAGGTTGGGTTAAGCGAAGCAACCCAACACAATTCATAAAGGATGTTGGGTTTTAACCCAACCTACCTTTCAGGAGGATCAACACATGCGAAATTAGCTGCATCATCTATGCTGCCTGTGCCTTTGTATCTTGCTACCTTGGGATAAGCGCACAGGGGACGCGAACGGTCTACTTTGCCATCAGTCGAATGTGTTGCAATAATCTGATCTGGGGCTTTTCCCTGTTGAAGCCAGTTAACCATGGCACCTACTGCATCAAACTCATGCGGTCCGGCGCCGCCTCCACAATGATCCATTCCGGGGGCCATGAACAGTCGTGCGGATTTATCGGTTGCCGTCGATCCGACTGTTTTACGTACACCCTCATAATAGTCAATTGTGTTATAAGGGGACATCAACGTGTCCGCCCATCCATGATAAAGAATCAGCTTGCCTCCGTGATTAAAATATGGACTCAAATCTGTATTAGTCGCGCCGATGACAGAGTCTAGCTGCTTCTCCATCTCCGGCATGTGTTTATCGGGATCGAATGTATCGGCTGTCCAGTCAGGCAAGGGTTGCATCATCATCATTTCAGGCGATCTCACTGGATCCGATCCAGCCCAGAGGGCTTCCGGAGGGGCTCCGAATGCCAACCCAGGATAAAGTTTCAATCCCCCAATTGTTATTTTATCCTCTCCATACAACGCAATTGCACGTTTTACCTGCTCGGGTGACAAGCATCCCGTGGTCGCTTCGCCTTTGCACTGAAGCTTTGCAGGATCAAACTTGCAGTTTCGTGGATCGTCGATAAGGTTATCAGTGATACTGTCTATAGCATCGCACTCTGCCACAATAGCTTTTACGAAAAACTGTTTGGTTTCTTCTGAAAAAGTGCCTGCGGGTTCCTTCCTTAGTGCCTGCTGTAATAAGATCAATCTCGCTGACCAACGCACGATATTATTTGCAGGTGCTCCGGCTACAATTCCATCATAATCTTCCGGGTATTTCTGGGCCTCTGTGAGTCCTTGATTACCACCTGCAGAACAGCCATTGAATATTGAATAATTCGTCGGTTTATCGTAGTGCTTCCCAATAACCTTCTTTGCTGTCTCAGCCATCAGATGATGGGCGCGGTGACCAAAGTTTACGACTCGATCAGGGTGGCCAGGGATCCAATCGGTGTCGAATCCCCCTTTGGTAATGTGACCTGTATCCGTCGAGGCTGTAGCAAATTTACGCTTAAGGGCTTCGGCCATATCTGGGTAGTTTATACTGCCAGTTAGGCCTCCATTACCGACACCCTGAAACATTCCATTCCAATCAAGCGGCATCCACACCTCGACATTGATCTCCTTTTCTATAACCAGCGCGACACGGCAGAACGGCACATTCACGGTCGGCTGTCTCCCAGGTGGGGTAAGCACGGATGGCGGCACCTTCCATTCCGGGTTTGGCGTGATACTTTCAGCTATAAGCACACGGGTGTCTGGAAGTTGAAGATTTTTCAGCGCTTCACAAGAACCATCTGCAGCCTCTGAATAAGTCGTAAAAACAATGCTGCAAAACAAAACCGATAAAACCAAAACTGAAAATCGATTTAACATAATGCCTCCTTCTCGTTCCAACGGTCTCCGTTGGAATGCCTGCTTTGACGCTCTGCGTCGTGTTAGCATGTTATACAAATATCAATCCTCTTTTCCCGGTATAATTCTCTCTGTGTATCGTTTGTAGTGAATACTTTTGATCAAATGCTTGCCATATGCCATCTACATAGAATATCAACGCAGAGCGTTAATTTGAATTGGTTCCCACGGAGACCAAGGGAACCAGGTTAATAATGTATACGCATAACGGTCTCCTTTCTCTTATAGAGTTATTTAGCTTTGAGGTGCTCTTCAAACCAGTTCACAGTTTCCTTCATGGCTATATCATCAGCTTGACCGGTAAAACCATGGCCTACTCCTGGGATTGTTACAAATTTTGATTTAACACCTGCTTTTAATAATGCCTGATACATGTCTTGACCTTCTAGGATAGGAACTATTTGGTCTTGGTCACCATGGACAATCAATGTAGGCGGATCATCGGAGGAGACGAAGTTGATCGGAGAGAATTCTCCAAATTGCTCAGTTTTCAAAGCTAAAATAGCAGGGGCAGGGGGTAGGCTTTCTCCTGGATTCTTCATGTGGAACTCACCCCATCTTTTGAGATCGGCAGGTGGAAAGTAGGCAACTATTGCAGCTACACGGCCACTGCTCTTTTCGAACTCATCCGTAATATCCTTGCTCCTTACATCCGCCGTTGTTCCGAGCAACAAAGCCAAATAACCCCCAGCACTGCCTCCCCATAGGCCCAATCTCTCCGCATCAATGTTGTATTTGCCTGCGTGAAAACGAATGAAGCGAATTGCTCGACGCAGGTCCGCGACGATTTCCGACATCTCGAAATTTGGACTGCTCCCATGTCGGACATCAAAAACTGTGAAGCCTTTATCCAGAAGCGGCTTAATTCTCGGTCTTCCCTGTTGTTTGGGTTTCATCTGTGCCCGTTCCTGATCTGTGGCAAGACGGAGGCCTTCGGCAGTCTCCTTGTAAAAAATCGGGAACGTCGGGGAGAACCAGCCTCCGCTATTGATTAAAATTACCCCCGCCCCATTCTGTTTCTTGGGCTTAAAAACATCAAAGGTCAGCGCCACACCATGTTTATGGCCATACACAACATCAGGGATTACCAGCTTTTCATCCGGTGTTACCTGTGAATTTTGAGACTCTTCTGATTTTTTATTTTGCTGTGATGAGCAACCAATTAAAAGAATAGCAGCTGAAAAAATTATCAGGTAATGTTTACGCATAATGTCTCCTTTTTCAGTCAATGATCGCCTGGTAGACGAGGATCGGGAACTTCTGTCCGATTTCATCAGCAGGCAGGTTTTGGGCATAAAAACTCCAGATCAATTGTTCCTCAGGATCTATCATCGCCATCGTCATTGCTCCGCCTCCCCAGCCGAATGTCCCTTTAGACCCGAGCTGGCCCGATTTTATCGGATCCAGATTTACTCCTACGCCAAGGCCATATCCTCCCCCTTCTCTATTCAGCATATACGGAATGTTTGAAGGAAGATGATTGGATCTCATCATCTCTACTGTTTTCCTGCCCAGGATTTGTACATCACCTAGCTTTCCGCCATTCAACAGCATCTGGGAAAACAGGCAATAATCCATTGCTGTGCATGAGATACCGTCTCCTCCAATGGTATAATGAGCTAGGCCGGAGTAAAAACCGCCTTCCGTCTTGTCAGCCATCTGCAATCCGCTTCCCAGGTAAAGTGCAGGGAATCGACTGACATATTCTTTTGGCACACCGAAAACCGTGTCTTTCATGCCGAGAGGTCGGGTAATATTTTGGGAGACAAACTCATCAAAAGGCATTCCGGAGAAATATTCCACAAGATAAACCTGTACCTCGTGTGCGACACTGTAAACCCATTGCTCGCCGGGATGATATAATAATGGCATCTTTGCGAGTATATTCATCTGATCTTTGAGCGGTTTGACTGATGTGATATTTAATCCGGCATCAAAATAAGCTTTTGCCACCGGGTTTCCCGGATTTCCTATTAAAGTGATATCAGAGAAACCAGCCGTATGGCGAAAAACATCCTCAATAGTAATTTTTCGTCTTGGCTCCTCTAATTTCATTTCACCTTTTTCATCAAGCCCTGCATAAACCTTAACATCCTTGAATTCAGGGATATATTTTTCCAGAGGATCGGTTAGTTGAAATTTCCCCTGTTCATACAGAATGAGAAGCGCTGTGCTTGTGATCGGCTTGGTTTGTGAAGTGAGCCTGAACATGTGATCTGTTCTCATCTTGACAACTGCTCCGATGTCGGCCATGCCATATGCCTTGAATTGGACGATCTTACCTTTGCGAGCGATGAGTGTAACCACACCGGCAACACGCTTTTGATCAATTGCATCCTGTATGAATTTATCGATACGCGTCAATCGTTCTGAAGACATTCCCACCTGTTCAGGTTTAGCAAATTTTATAACCGGCGAAATATCATCTACCGCAAATGTGTTAATGCCGAATAAAAGAAACGCCACACATATAATAATTCTTATTTTAGGTCTCATACTCTCTCCTTTTTTAATCAATGATTGCCTGGTAGACGAGGATCGGGAACTGAAACCCGATTTCATCGCCAGGAATACGTTGTGCATAAAAGCTAAAGACCAATTCTTCCTTTGGATCAATCTTCGACATGGTCATTGCCGCGCCTCCCCAGCCGAATGTACCTATTGATCCGAGATCTCCTGACTGCGCTGGATCTAAAACCACTGATGCGCCGAGGCCCCAGCCTTCTCCTGGATTATCAGGGATATGTTGAATGTTGGGTGGGAGGTGGTTGGATGTCATCAGCTCGACGGTTTTCCTGCCCAAGATTCGTGCATTACCTAGCTTTCCGCCATTCAGAAGCATCTGGGAAAAAAGAAAATAATCCATTGCTGTGCATGAGAGGCCGGCTCCTCCTAGAGGCTTTTTTGTGAGTTGCGTATAAAGACTGTCTTCTAATTTATTGACGGCTAACGCCCCTCCCTCTTCGGTTGATTCATATAGGGTTGCGAATCGATTGGCATATTCCTTTGGAACACCGAAGACCGTATCTTTCATGCCGAGAGGTTTAGTCAGGTTTTTATAAATAAATTCATCAAAGGACATCCCGGAGAAGTATTCCACCAGATATGCTTGAACATCATGTGCGTAACTGTAAACCCATTGCTCACCGGGATGATAGAGCAGCGGTATTCGAGAGAGTCGATTCACCAGATCCTTGAGTGATAAATTAAAATCATCCTTTTCACTTAATCCTGCTTCAATATAGGCTTTGTTCACAGGGTGTTCCGGATTTTCAATGAAAGGTCCGGAAAAACCGGCTGTATGGCGAAAGATATCCTGAATAGTAATCTTTCGTTTTGGCTCCTGGAGAATCATCCTGTTATTCGGGTCGAGTCCAGCATACACCTTCACATCCTTGAATGCAGGGATATATTTTTCCAGTGGATCGGTAAGCTGGAATTTACCCTGTTCATAAAGCATGAGCAAAGCCGTACTCGTGATTGGTTTAGTCTGTGAATAAAGTCGAAACATGTGATCTGTTCTCATTTTGGTGCCTGATTCGATGTCTGCCATGCCATATGCCTTGAATTGGACGACCTTGCCTTTGCGGGCGATGAGGGTTACGACGCCAGCGACACGCTTTTGGTCGATTGCATCCTGTATGAATTTGTCGATGCGAGCCAGCCGCTCTGATGACATACCCACCTCTTCCGGTTTGGCGAATTGCACGACTTCAATATCATCTGGTGCTGCACTGTTACTAAAGGCAGATAAAAACAAAAACATAATTAAAAAGAATTTAATTTTCATAATGCCTCCTTTCATCTATTCCTCTCGTCCAAGGAAAACAATGAGAACGAGGTAAATGATTCCACGGTTATTAACGCAGAGCGTTAAAGCAAAGCAGTTCCCACGGAGGACCGTGGGAACCAGAAAAAAGAAATAAAACTTGTGCAAATCATATTGCCGATCATGAAGAAGACTTCTTCCATGTCGATATTTTAAATGGGTTCAAACGGTTTTGGAGATGAGATTGATTAAGAGATGGAAAATTGAAGTTTCCCATGTTTGATGAATAAATATAAAAAGGAACAATTTTTTAGTCAATTATTTTCTCTTGATCATATAGTCTTGAGGTAAATTGTCCCCCCTCAAATCTATTTATTCCAACTTCTTTTATTTATTAAAGATTTTTCCCGTAATGCCGATAACCATTTTATAAGAATCCATCCCTGGGAGGGGACCTCTATGAATACATCATATGGTATTTCAAATAACAATTATAACAGGTTTGACCTTGGCGGGTACTCTGCCGGTCAGTTCAACTATGTTCAGGGAAACTATGCCAAAACCGGTAATGCGGATATTACCATTATCACTGATGACGGTGACACAGTAACCATCTCTGCTGAAAACAGTCTAAAAACCAGCTACTCCACCTACAGCGGCCTTTTACGGTCAGCGTCTGCCTCTGCGAAAATAGAGGGTTATGACTACAGCAGCGAACTCAGCAGCAGCCTTTCACTTTCTGTTACAGGTGAGCTGGATAGTGAAGAGTATAAAGATATCCTCAAAGCAGTGAAGACTATAGAATCCCTTATGGAAAAGCCTTTTACCGGCAGCATGGAGGACCTTAATAAACTGGCACAAGAGTTTGGAGGTCTTGATACCCTCTCAAGCCTTGATGCAAGCATCAGGATAGAGGAATCCATGAGCTATGAACAGACACAGGCGGTTGTATCAGAGGCTGTTGATTCAAAGGGTGAAGGGAAAAGGGGAAATAGCGAGTGGGCAAAGATGGATCACGCACTTGACAGCATACTGAAAGCTGCAAAAAAAGCCGGCAAGTCTCACGGTGATGTAAGGGAGATGATGGATAATTACCTGTCCGGGCTTATTGAAATGTTCTCGAAAAAGCCGGGAAAGAATAATGAAACAGGAAAGGCCGGGGAACAGATGAAGGATATGATCATGAATCGCCTGGATGAAAAGGCAAAGGCTGATACAGAGGCCTGATTTTTTGTAAAATATTTTTTTAACCTTTTCTATGGCTAACCCCAACCCATTTAAACAGTGTCAGAGAGGTATAATACTGCCTTTTTCCTGCCAATTTTGATGCCTTTTTAGTTTTGCCTCTGAAACCTTAAATGGCTTTTTTTTGATTTAAGCTCTTAATAAGGTCTTCAAATTAGATTTTTCACTGCTAAAATAATTAGTTAAATTATTATTGAATAAATTATTATATTTAAAAATAGTTTAAAATATAAATTTGAAAATTTAATACGTTTTTTCATTTAAAAATTGACAACAGAAATACAAGTAAGTATAATTTGCAGACTTGTT
>CAYWRH010000034.1:0-31139 GCA_964460435.1 uncultured Desulfatiglans sp. | reverse complement strand
CAATTCCGCAACCCAAGGTGTCTCTTTCACTTCCCAGAGGTAAGGTTTCCTGAAGTTGATATGAAAAGCTATCTTATTGATGAAATAGATGCCTCGGACATGGCCCTTATAGACAGCTACCTTGCTTCCAATGGAAAAAGTAGCGGTATAAATAAATTGTTCTGGATTGAGTTGCCGGGAGAACTGACTGGCGCTATTCAATCAACCCACCCGGAATGCAGTCCATACAGGTTTGCTGTTGAAACAGGGGATTCATGGGTAAGGGCAGAGTTTTTTGTCCGGACATCAAATAACCTGATGTGCTCCTGCTGCGGATACTGCGATGAGAGCCAGCGGGCCTATATCATCAAGTATATAGATGTGATGATACTTGAACTTGGCATCCGGACATAAGATGCTTCAATGAATTTTATACCTGATGCGCCTTTTTAATTACTGAACAGATATTCGTTGATCTTATCTTTAATCTTGTTGCTTATAGTCTCATCACCAAGCAGCCCTACGCGTATGCTTACTTCTGTTTCTTCGGTTGAATGAGATTTAAAGGAGAGCTTAATCTGATCCTTTATTGAGCCTGTGGTCACTATTTTACCTGACGTCAGTTTTCTTTGTCTCTCGTAAATCTGATATTCCAGATTTTCCATGGCCGATACTGATGCATCAAAGGTCTTTTCCAGCGTGGCAGGATAGATTACAATAAGCTGGCCATCATAGAATTTGTAACCTCCTACACCTAAAGCTGCCCCGCCTATAAAGGCAGCAGGGGCGCATGAAGTCATGGCAAGGGAAATCAGGATAGCGAGTATACATAGTTTTCTGGACATTATATTTTCTCCTTATATTTTCAAGAGGGATTTACAAAATCGGTAATATCAATATAGATAATAGTTATATATTTCGATGTCAATATATCTTATAAGACATATTGATACCAAGATTAATGCAAATTAATTAACATATTGGTTTGACTTGGATTATCTCTTTTGGTAATCAAGGTCTATATTTGTTCACGGAGGAAACGTTGAAATGGACTATAAAACAACCTTGAATTTGCCCAATACCGATTTTCCAATGAAGGCAAACCTTGTAACAAAGGAGCCTGAAATAATCAGCAGATGGAAATCCGGAGGGCTTTATAATAAAATCAGGCATGAGTCAAAAGAGAGAAAAAAATATATGCTTCATGACGGCCCGCCCTATGCAAACGGCAATATCCATATGGGCCATGCCCTTAACAAGATACTTAAAGACATAATTATCAAATCAAAACAGATGGCGGGTTTTGATGCGCCCTATGTGCCCGGATGGGACTGTCATGGTCTTCCCATTGAACTAATGGTGGATAAGGAACTGGGCAGCAAGAAGAGGGAGATGTCACAGGTAGAAATCAGAAATTTCTGTCGAAAATATGCCTCAAAATATGTGAATATCCAGAAGGAAGAGTTTGAACGGCTTGGCGTAACAGGGGAATGGGATAATCCGTACCTCACAATGAATTATTCCTATGAAGCCGCTATAGTGAGGGAGTTCGGAAGATTTGCCCTTAATGGGGGGCTCCACCGGAGTAAAAAGCCGGTCTACTGGTGCAGCTCATGCCACACGGCCCTTGCCGAGGCAGAGGTGGAATATGAAGATGACAAGTCTTCTTCAATCTATGTAAAATTTCCGGTTCTCTCTGACATATATCAGGTCCTGCCATCATTAAAGGGTAAAAAGGTGTTTTTTGTCATATGGACAACAACCCCCTGGACAATCCCTGCCAACCTTGCCATAGCGCTTAATCCTGAGCTGGATTACGTTGCGGTCGAGATTGAAAATGGCGATGTGCTTATACTTGCTGAAGGGCTGTTAACAGAGTGCATGGCCCTGTTCGGCTATGAAAAATATCTTGTGCTTGAAAGATTTAAACCAACGGCCCTTGAAAATATGAAGGCGAAACACCCGCTGTATGACCGCGATTCGCTTGTTGTACTTGCTGATTATGTCACACTGGATGCAGGCACCGGGTGCGTCCATACTGCCCCCGGTCACGGGCGGGAGGACTATGAAACAGGCTTACGATATGGCCTTGATGTCTATTCACCAGTTGATGCCACTGGTCATTTCACGCCAGATGTGGAATTTTTTGCAGGTAAAGAGGTCTTTTCTGCAAATAATGAGGTAAAAGAGAAACTAAACAGCATAGGCGCACTTTTAAAGGAAAAATCAATAACCCATGAATACCCGCACTGCTGGCGATGCAAAAAACCGATAATCTTCAGGGCTACTGAGCAGTGGTTCATCTCAATGGAAAAAAATGACCTCAGGAAAAAGGCGTTAACCGAGATAAAAAAGGTGGCATGGATACCCACATGGGGAGAGGAGCGCATATCCCTAATGATAGCAAAGCGGCCTGACTGGTGCATATCAAGGCAGCGCGCATGGGGTGTGCCCATTACAGTGCTCTACTGTAAAGATTGCGGAAAGATAGTTATCTCAAAGGAGATAATCGATCATATTGCTGGCCTTGTTGAAAAACACGGGGCAGACATATGGTTTTCTGAACCGGAAGAAAGGCTTGTTCCATCAGGCACATGCTGCCCAGGTTGTGGCAGCAAGAATTTCAAAAAGGAGAAAGACATCCTTGATGTCTGGTTTGACTCAGGTGTAAGCTATGCTGCTGTTATGGAGCAGAGGGATTATCTAATAAGCCCTTCTGATCTTTACCTTGAAGGGAGCGATCAGCACAGGGGGTGGTTCCACAGCTCTCTTTTATGCTCAGTTGGCACAAGAGGTGTTGCCCCATATAAGAGTGTGCTTACCCACGGATTTGTTGTGGATGGCAAGGGAAAGGCCATGCATAAATCTGAGGGGAATGTTATTGCCCCTGAGACACTTATCAAGAAATACGGCGCTGAGATACTGAGGTTATGGGTAGCCGGGGAAGACTATCGGGATAACATCAGGGTGTCAGAAGAGATCATGACGCGCCTTACAGAGGCATACAGGCGCATCAGAAATACATGCCGATTCCTCTTAGGTAATCTTGACGGGTTTAATCCTGAAAAGGAGAGTGTCCCCTATTCTGAGATGTTTGAGATTGATAAATGGGCGCTTCACAGGCTTCAGGATATGAATGAAAGGGTGCTTAAAGGCTATGAATCCTTTGAATTCCATATCATCTATCACACCCTGCATAATTTCTGTGTGCTGGATCTCTCCTCCTTTTACCTGGATATAATAAAAGACAGGCTCTATGTCTCTCCTCCGGGCTCTGTTGCACGCAGGTCTGCGCAGACAGCCATGCAGGAGATACTGGATGTTATGGTAAGGCTTATGGCGCCCATACTCTCATTTACAGCTGATGAGATATGGCAGTACATAAGCAGGTCTGATAAATTCACAAGTGTGCACACAGCCCAGTTTATACCGGTGAGAGAGGAGTACAGGGACAAGTCCCTGAACGAACGGTGGGAAAAGATAATCAGACTCAGAAAAGAGGTGACAAAGGCCCTTGAAATAGCCAGAAAAGACAAACTTATCGGCCATTCACTTGATGCCACTGTCACACTTCAACTACCTGATGAATATAAAGAGTTTCTTGTGCCCTACATGAATGATCTGGCAGCAATTTTTATTGTATCATCTGTAAGAACCGGAAATGCAGAAACTAACGGGTGTTATATAAGCGATGAGATCAAGGGCCTTGGGGTCAAGGTTGAGCCATCATCGGATGTGAAATGCGAGAGATGCTGGGTGCATGACCCTACTGTGGGTAAATACCCTGATCATCCCGGCATATGTGAAAGATGTTATAACGCATTGAAAGAAATGGGATTAATCTAACAGAAAGGCTGATTAAATGCATCCTGAACTATTCAGTATTGGCCCGCTTACTTTACGCACCTATGGTCTTTTTGTTGCACTGGGCTGCCTAGCCGGCCTTGCTACAGCTATAAGACTTGGGAAATCAAAAGGCCTTGATTCTAACAGTATCCTCGACATGGGGTTTATTATTATATTAAGCGGGCTTATAGGTTCAAGGCTTCTCTACATCATTATCAATTTACCCGACTACATGGCAAATCCCCTGAATATACTCAAAATCTGGGAAGGCGGGCTTGTCTTTTCAGGAGGGCTTGTTGCTGTAATAATCGTTGTCCTGATCTATGTCAGAAAAAACAGATATAATCTCTGGACAATAGGTGACCTCTGGTCTCCAGCGGCATCCATAGGTGAGGGGATAGGAAGGATCGGCTGTTTTTTTGCGGGCTGCTGCTATGGCAAACCATGCGACCTCCCCTGGGCTGTTACCTTTACTGACCCGAAGACCATAGCAATACAAAATGTCCCACTGCACCCTACACAAATTTATTCTTTTTTGAGCAGTATGATTATTTTTACGATTTTAATGATTCTTCATAAAAAAAGAAAATATGAGGGGCAGCTCTTTTTGTGGTTTCTGATACTGCACAGCACAGCAAGGCTCTTTATTGAACAATTCAGGGGTGATTCCCGTGGTTCTGTTTTTGCGGGCAATCTTACCATGACACAGCTTGTTGCCCTTATTATTTTGTTTTCAGCAGTGATAATGCTTTTCTGGCGAAGGGCTGTTTTAAAAAAATAAGATATGGTTATAAAGTTTTAAAATATCCTTATTTCTATAGATCGGGCCTTGTCACCTTTTTAAGGATGTTAAATCTCCTGCCCATTGGAAGGTAATTTTATGTTGACAGAAAAGGGCTAACTCCCTATAGTTCTTGCCTCAAAAGGGAATTATTATCAACTGTTGGTAATAATTTTCTACTGCTACAGATGTAGTTCAGAGATTTTTTTATATATAAAGGAAGGTCATCATGTTTAATTATGAATTCTTAAAAAAGGAGCACACCATAGCGGGCCCTGGTTTTAACCGCTGGATGGTGCCTCCTGCAGCTCTGGCCATCCATTTGTGCATTGGAATGGCATATGGTTTTTCCGTATTCTGGCTTCCCCTGTCAAAGGCGCTCGGTGTCACTGCGCCGATTGCAGCCCCTGAAGGCATGAGTTATATTGCCAGGGTCTTTTCATCATCATATGACTGGCCCGTCTCTATGGTCAGCATAATGTTCACACTGTTTTTTGTAGTGCTTGGGGTGTCAGCCGCAATATGGGGAGGATGGCTTGAAAAAGTTGGTCCACGTAAGGCAGGCTTTGTCGCAACAATATTCTGGTGCGGTGGTCTGGTAGTTGCTGCTCTCGGAGTTAAAGTGCATCAGGTGTGGATCCTATGGGTTGGCGCAATTATAGGTGGAGTAGGTCTTGGTCTGGGATATATCTCTCCTGTATCAACGCTGGTTAAATGGTTCCCTGATAAACGCGGAATGGCAACAGGAATGGCGATTATGGGGTTTGGCGGAGGCGCAATGATAGGCTCTCCTCTTGCTGATAGACTTATGAACTTTTTTGCCTCAAGATCAGTTGATGCAGCCGGAATACCAACCTCTGTTGGCGTATGGGAGACATTCCTGGCAATGGCTGCCGTATACTTTGTTTATATGCTTGGCGGAGCGCTTGCTTACAGGATTCCCCCAACCGGGTGGACTCCAAAGGGTTGGAAACCTTCCGCTGCAGTAACAAATAACACCATGATTACAAAAAATCATGTGCATGTAAGTGTGGCGTGGAAGACCCCACAGTTCTGGTTCCTGTGGATGGTTTTGTGCCTTAACGTATCAGCAGGCATTGGAATTATTGGCATGGCCTCTCCTCTTCTACAGGAGGTTTTTGGCGGAAAGCTGCTTGGTCTTAATCTGCACTTTAATGAACTGGATGCCGCCCAGAAGGTGCAGATCGCAACAATTGCAGCCGGGTTCACAGGGCTCTTGTCATTATTCAATATCGCAGGCCGTTATATCTGGGCCTCATTATCAGATTTTATGGGACGCAAAGTAACCTTCGCCATATTCTTCATACTCGGGATGGCGCTATATGCATCATCTCCCACTCTTGGAAGGATGGGCGTCCTTGCCTTATTTGTTAGTGCATTCTGTATATGCGTCTCCATGTATGGCGGCGGATTTGCCACAATACCTGCCTATCTTGCTGATATATTCGGCACCCAGATGGTAGGCGCTATTCATGGACGTCTTCTTACAGCATGGTCTACAGCGGGTATCCTCGGGCCGGTTCTGGTAAACTACATTCGTGATTTCCAGCTTGCAAGGGGCGTCCCCACCTATCAGGCATATAATGTAACACTTTATATCCTTGCCGGGCTCCTTGTGATAGGGCTAATCTGCAACCTGCTTGTTCGGCCTGTTAATCCAAAGCTCCATATGACACAGGAAGAGCTGGACAAACTTAAGCTTGTTGCACAGAAATCAGCAGAAAAGACAACATCTGGCGATGGCGCTGAAATGGCAGAAATAGGCGCTGGCAGCCACAGATTAAAGGTTACACTTGCCTGGATTGCTGTAGGTATACCAATGATATATGGTTTTTATAATACAGTTATGAAGGCTATTGATCTCTTTAAGTAGTTATTATAAGTATGATTAATTAGAAACACATCAGAGATTTAATGCTAATGAAAAGGCCATATTTATGTATGGCCTTTTCTATTTCCAGTAAATCAAAAATTTGGTTTATCCCGTTCTTTTTAACTCCGTCTCTAACAGATCCAGGACAAGATTATCTCAACATTCCGTTAATCTAAAATTAAGCCGTTCATCAGATTAATGGTTCTGGTGGCATATTCTACGGCCCTTTTGCTGTGCGTTACAAGCAGAACAGCGCCTCCCTCTTTCACATATTTTTTAAGGTGATTTAAAACTATATCTGCATTTTCATCATCCAGATTGCCTGTTGGTTCATCGGCCATAATAACCATAGGTTTATTGAAAAGTGCGCGGCCAAGGGCGGTTCTTTGCTTTTCTCCTGTGCTAAGCTGGCCCGGCAGATGATCGGCGCGCGACTCAAGACCGAACTGGATTAAAAGCTCTTTGGCTCGTTCTCTGTCATTATTTCTGTTCAGGGCCAGAGAAGGAGTCATTATGTTTTCAAGCACTGTCAGGTATGGAATAAGATGAAACTGCTGAAACACAAAACCGATAAAACCGGCCCTTAAAATACTTCTCCTGTCAGGTGAATAGTTATATGGGTTATCCTCGCCCCTGTAAAGCACCTCGCCCTTATCAGGTTTCAGCATTCCTGCTGCGGTATATAAAAGTGTACTTTTCCCACAGCCGCTCGGCCCTCTTATAACGAGGAGTTCTCCGGGTAACAGGCTCATGTTTATATCATTAAGGGCAATAACCTCTCCCTTTGGCCCCCTGAATTTTTTGGTGATACTATTAAGTTGTATCATTTTATTCCTCCCTTAGCACCTCTGCGGGGTCATGACCTGAAGCAATCATTGAGGGTATCCATCCTGCAGCAACGGTTAAAAGCGCTGCGCCTGGTATGGAGATAAGCGCCAGTTTGAGTGTAAGTGAAGAGGCAAGCAACCCTTTTTGTATTGACGGGAATGATGAAGTAAATACTAAAGTAAGAATTATAGCAATTACCACGCCCAGAAGCCCTCCCAGTATTCCTATAAAAATATGCTTGAGTGTAAAAAGCCTGAATATTGTTCCTGATGAGACCCCGACCGCACGAAGGATGCCTATCTCTTCCTGTCTGGATCGTACATTGATATAGGCCATAAAGGCCACCCACAGTGCAGTGGCAAAGAGGATCACAGGCACCAGAACAGAAACCATCCTTTTTCTTTCATACCCGATAATCTCTCTTCCCTCCTTCTCTTTTTGCAAGGTCAATTTCGCCTCATTTCCCACCTGTATCCTTGCCTCGGCCCTTGCTATGGCCTTTGAACCCTGTTCGATAACCTGTGTGCCTGGCAATATGGCTGCTACTTCTTTTCTGATGGTTGGCAGGATATCATCGGTGCAAAGACATTTAAGACCGAGTATCGCATTAATAAGACCTTCTTTTTTTAATAATGTTTGCGCATCCTTCAGGCTGATCCATGCGGTTATATCATCCTTCGTGCCCCTTTCTGTGTAACAGTTCTGTACGGTAAAGCTCTTTCCCATGAGATCGACCCTGTCATTTACCTTTATGTTGAATTTTTTATGGAGTTCATAACCTAATATGATCGTTCCATCAGGAACAGGCTGAGCCATGGTTTTTTGAGGATCAAGGTGCAGGTTGGGAATTTCACCGCGTGTCCCTACAAGGATGATAGTCATGTTTTTTTCGGGCCATATGATTTTTTGCTGCAGACAAGGCAGAATGTGGCGGATATATATGATATCCGATGCCGCGAGTTTATCTGCATAGGATTCAGGCATATACTTGGTTGAATAATCGTCTGCATACCAGTCTGATAAATTCTGATCATCGGGCAGTATTACGAGATTGAATCCGAGTTTCAACATGGATTTTCTGGTATCGTCCTTTAGTTTATCCATCCTTTCCCCGAGTTCGACCTCTTTTTTCATTAGTATTTCGCTGGTTCTCAGATCATGGATGCGTAAAAGCATAACCGAGCAGATAAATGAACAGGTGGCAATAATAACAGCCGCCATGCTCAGAAAAAAATTCAACTTCCTGTGCAATATCTCCTTTATAACCAATTGACGGATTTTCATTTTTTTTTGCGCCCTCTGCTTAATATTACACCTGCCAAAATTACTATGATAATAACCCCGGCCAGGCTCATTCCATAAAGCCTGAAAAGACCAGCATTGCCTTCTGGGTTTACATCCCTGTTTGGGAATGGCTTTTCATTTTCTTTGGAAGATATGGCCTGAACTGATTCAGGCATAACGCCCGTCAACTCAGGAATCTGATCATCCTGGATAAAGGAATTCATTACTACAATATCCCATGGCGCGGCAATAAGCAGGTCAACTCCAGGATTCAGATTTTTAACCTCGCAACTGCACGCCCCTGATAAAAAAAAGGTTGCCTCATCAACATTTTTATTGGTGATGAACTCACCAAACAGGCATCCCAAAGATCTGCCCCTGCCGAAAACAGGGAAAACCATGGGTTCATCAGCATGCTGGTAAAGATCAGGTTCACTTTTCATAAGGGTTTCTATAAAAATACGCTCCGCAGGATCACCCCTTTCAAGTATCATTATTGGAAAATCATAGGTCAGTTTTTTTCGCTGTGACCCTGCGAGAATGGAGAAAGGGTTGCCGGAATATTTTTTTAATGATGAATCCAGCACCTGTTTGATCAGGCTCAGGGCGCTCTCATCCTTTTCATTGTTTCCGGAGGGGATGAAAACCCACACCACAGAGGCGCCTTTTATCAGGCCTTGTGCCAGTTCCTTTCTTTTGGGAGACTGAAGAATGACATCCACAAGAGATAAGGTAATCCTTTCCTGTAAAAAAGGAGGCGCTTTGCCCATTTGATTAGGGTACCAGATAGCAAGGACCGGCAGTTCAGAAGGCATTGCTCCCTGCAGCAGTTCAGCAAGTTTTTCCTTTGAAAAGGTATCAACATTGACCGGCCTGATTATAAGGTTGAGCGGCGTCTCTGCATCGGCGGCAGCATCGTTTAACTGCTTAAGCAGCGCCTGGTCTTCCGCGCTGATTTTATCCTTATATATATACACACCCTTATAAGGGTCCGGTTTCCAGCGTTCAAGGGCATAACGGAAGACCGGCACAGAGCAGGCCTGAGAGTTCTGAGTAGTGCCCGCCAGGATACTCAGACCCGCCAGGATTAATATTATATATGCATATTTCAAAATATTAATATTATATCCCCTTCCCGGAATAACAATAAATTTTTCCGTCCATTGTGCTTATATACAGGCTTCCATTTGCAGCCGCCATGCCATCCCATACAGGCATAAAATCCATCCTGTATTCAGCAAGTCTATTTCCTGTTTTACAATCAACCGCCCACATTATAGAGCCTCCTTTTCCTTTTAGCATGGCGCTCTGTTCTGCAAGCTTCTGGCGAACAGCTTGATCATCAAGGGCAAAAAAGGCATCTTCTTCGTTTATTATATCAGGCGGTCCGGCAGCAAACATGGTATTACCCGTGACAACCAGTGCACGCGCCTGAAACGCAGGATCTGGAACCTTCCATTTATACTGAACCGCGGTCTGTTCATCCTTTGGTATCCCCTGCCTTAGTTTCCAGTCGCCTGCATAATTGAAAAGACCCTTGTCAAATGCGTTTACCGGCTGTTTGGGGGGAGCAGTGATCTTGCCCACAGCCTGCTTATCTCCTGCCATTTCCGCCGCATAGAGCTGAAAATCAATAACAACCGATTCGCTGTAAAACTCGGGCTTGCGGTCAAATCCATATACTGTTGTGTCATCAACCGATATAAGCCTTCCTGCAGGAGTCACCTTTGCCATAATCTCCCAGCCTCCCCAGCCGCCCTTTACGCTCTTTCCATACATCATGTATGATCTGAAGAACTGAGAATCATCAAGAAATCCGATAGGTGAGAAGACATGCGCGCCATCACCTGTCTGGTCTGTTACATCCCTGACTCCGACAAATGTCCGGTTTCCGTCCATATCAAACTGCTGGGATCTCATATAGAAATGTTTTCCGTCGCTTGAAAGAATATCATTCAGTCCTACAGGCATATCAAGGCTTACACTCAAAAACTGGATATCCTTTCCGGTTTTCGGATCGATTTCGTCCAGTATCTTTTCTGATATCTTTTCTCCAGTCCTTGGATTCAGTTGAAGCAATCTCATGCCGCCGTCCAGAAATACCGTGCGGCCTGCCACACAGTATACCCTGTCGTTTTCCACAAGCACACTGCCATGAACAGGCCAGACCGATTCAAGCTGCTCATAGGACATCATGCGGCGATCCATTGGGGCTGCCCTGAAGCGCCAGACAAGCTGACCATCGGCTGAATTCAGGCAATATACATAACCGTCAGTTGAACCAAAAATGACCCGTCCCTGGTAAATGGTAGGAGGTGAGTCAACCCTTCCGCCAGCAGTGTACTTCCAGAGGATATCTCCAGACAATGCGTTAAAGGCATAAACAGTATGGGTATCTTTCTGTGCTATATAAACCCTATTGCCTGCGATGACAGGACCGCTCAGCCTGCCGCCCAATTTTGTATTCCATTTTACTTCAAGATCAGATGGAACAGCCAAAGGGGTATATGCGGTTCGTCCCTTGTTGTGGCGATAGGTGGGCCAGTCTCCCTCTTCCGAATCATCTTTAATTTCGATATTATATGCAGGGCCTTTTTCAAGCCTGTTTTCTTCGGATTCTTTTTTCAGGTCCGGTTCATAGGTAAATGCCCCTCCCATTGCCCCAAAACCTTCCAGTTTTGCTTCAAGATAACATGCGCATGGATTGGGTGGAGTATATACAAGCCCGTTACTGGGCATAATTCCATAAAAACAGCCGCCTCGTGTGTAATGATTTATATCCCAGTGTTCGGTTTTAATATCCACGAATTCAAGCCCTGTGCGGGAAGGAAGGATGTATTTTACTGTTGCCTTGCTTGGGTAACAGCGCTGGTGAAACCAGTATATATCAGCGTCACACTTAAACTCCTTGATTAATTCACCGGTATGGATGTTACGGCCTTCATATTTTCCATCTGCCTGACCCCATGCTATATTGCCTGTCCATACAGCGCCATCTATTACAAACAAATCTTCAGGAGAATAATGGCCAGAAGCAGGCTGAGGTGCCTCCCATAGTTTTTTGCCATTTTCGGCAGATACAGCCATCATGGTTCCTCCTCCAAGGCCCGCCTGACTGCCAATGGAAAAGACAAGGACACCATCAGAAACAACCAGTCTCGGTGCATAGGCAGTGTCAAATTTTTTTGTTTTTATCGGGTCAGACTGCCATTTTTCTTCACCGCTATCGCGGTCAAGTCTTACAAGGCTGGAACCATTATAAAAATAGACAGAATTTGTATCGGCTGATAAGGAAAGCGGCCCGACCGGATAGTCCTTTTTCCAGTTGGCCTTTCCGGTTGCTATATCAAGGGACATGATCTTGCAAGGCTCTTTGCTCCATGCCCATTCGTTTCTGGCCTCCTCCGCCCGGTCCCATACATAGGTTTTGGTGGATGTGTATTTTTTATTGCTTTTTTCGGGCCGGCCTACAACCAGGAAAAGTGTATTATCCGAAAGAATAATTTCAGAGGTCTCATCGGTCCCTGGAAATGTGCGAAGCACTTCACCTGTGGTTGCGTCAAGCTCGCTTAATGGGGCATCAATCCCCAGTGTTACATATACACGGTCACCTGTAGCAACAAGGCGCCTGGGAAGGTATGCCGGACCGCTTTTCATTGGGAACATGTGGTCCTGCCATTCAGGTATGGATCTTTTCCAGAGGATAGTCCCGTTAAAGGCATCCCTAGCATAAATAAAATTTTCAGCGGGAAGCTCAATTGATTCCTTTGGCCCCTCATCTATTATATAAAATATCCGGCCATTTGCTGAAACAAGTGCGCTTAAACTTGCAGTAACATCATGGTGCCTGGCCCACATGGGGCTTCCTACCCACTGGTAATGTTTTACAGGCGATATGGTCAAATCTTTTGAAACTGGATTGTTTCCCGCGTCATACAGATACTGGTTCCATTCATCCATCTCTGGCGGCCGTGGTTTAACGGTTTTTTTCCAGCCCTTTTCTGATTTTGCAATTAAGACGCCATTTGGCACAAGCACGCGCATTATCTCATCCATAGGGATAGTGCCCGCATCTTCTGCCACAATCAGATTAACCATGTTGTTGGTATAAGGCAGCCGGTTATCAGTTAATCTGTCTATGGATATTTTTCCATATTCCCCCTTTGAAAGGAGATACTCCCTTGCCTTTGTCACATTGTCCGGGTTTTTATCAAGCCCGTGAATAATATAGCTATCGCTCCTTTTAAGGGCACTGGTAAGGGTGCCGTCTCCGCAATTGACATGAACGATAAATCCGCCTTTTATGCCGGACTGTGACAGGATAGTATTTGCAACCTCGTCTGGATTTGCTTTACTCTGTACATCATTTCTATCCTGTGAACAACCTGAAAGACTTATGGAAACCAGCACGCAGAAAGATGCGATGATATTTATAAATAAATTCAGGTAAACTTTTACGGTTTTCATATTAAGCTACCTCCTGTTATTTAAAAATGATCTTCATTTATCCAGAAAAAGGCAATTATTATGTATAAATACTGCCAGCCTACTTAAATGACTTCACAAAGCCGACAGAATACATGGCTCCATCATTAGGATATCCCGCAACAGTCGAATAGGCCGTATCCGCCATGTTTTCCATTTTTATAAAAACCCTGGCATCCAGATTATGATAATAGGTGATCTGTCCGGTGTAGTCGCTATAATCGCCAAGATCTACTGGCGCAGCGCCGGTTGGCAAAAAACGGTTGTTCTTGTATCCTGAAACATGTTTTGCATAAAGAGCAAGCTCAAGCTTTTTATATATATAGGTAATCCCGCCATTCATTATAAATTCAGGGACTTCCCAGTCATCAAGCCAAGTTCCATCCTGTGTGCGTTCTGTTTTCATATAGGTTCCGTTCGTAAATAACTGTAACCCGTTTTTAAACCTTTTTGACCTTATGTCAAGCTCAATGCCATAGCTCTTCTGGTCTTCGCTGGAAAACAGGGCATAGTTGATACCGTCAAGCGAGACAGTCCTGTCGCTGGCAAGGGGGGCGTCATATCTGCGCACATAGAACCCTGTAAGGCTCATATCTCCAAATGATTCTATATCCTGTCTGAATCCCAGGTCGATCTTGATGCGATCCTCAGCCCCTGGTCTTTTATAATCGGCTGTAAGCATTCCCGGCTCTGATGCGAGCTCTCCCCATGAGATATTGCCAAACAGTTTGCTGGAGTCATTAATTGCATATGATGATCCAAGATTTACTGTGTGAAGAGGATCACTCCATTCGTCATGTACCTTGACTGAAAAGAGATTGCCAGCGGTCCCTTCTATATTAAACCCGCCAAACTCTTTTATGTATTCCCGTGTAAACCTGTATCCAAGGCTGAAATCCAGATTACCCAAATCGATGTCATCAGCTACTGCAGAGGAATAGGTGCTGATATCACCGGGGTTACCCACGTAAAAACGTTTTCCGGTCGGGGTATGCCACCTGTTATATATCCCTGAAATGCGTAAAATATTGATGCTGTTTAATTCCCTGCTTAATATAACTGATGCGCCATATTCATATTCATTTTCACGTGCGTCAGGGCTTCCATCCCTGTGCCCCAGAAACCGTTTGGAACCGTAATTGATTATAAACTCGGCTGTCTGTTTGTCATCCGGTTCATGACGAAGTTTTGCAACTGAAAGATATGATTTCATCGGGTCAAAGCTCTCGCGGCGTGTCTGAAGGGTTCTCATTGCAGGGGGCAAGGCAGTTTCCATTTGGCGGTCGCCGTCAAGATAGAAATTTGTCCATGATAGTGACAGTTTTGAATTTATGTCCCATTTTATGCGGCCATACAGATTCGTCATATTTTCTTTAGCATTTCGGTTAGAAGGCCCATCCGTATGATATTGCCCAGCGCTCAAAACATAGTTATATGTATCACGTTTATTGCCATGACTGATATTAGCCCTGTACATATCATTGGTGCCATAAATCCCTTCAATCTCTGTTTCCTTAAAATCGAAATCCCTTGGAATGAGGTTGATCATGCCTGTAAGGCCGCCTGGCCCGAGCAGGAGGGCGCTGCTTGAGCGGAGCACCTCTATCCTGTCAAAATTTGCTGCGCTCAGAAAATAATTGATCTCGTCAAATTCCCTGAACCATGCGCCGTCAATCAGATATCCGGGGTAGGGATATCTTTGGCCGCGCACAGAAAAAAATTGCTTTGTCTTTCTGCCCCTTGTTTCAATCCATGCACCTGGCACATATGCCATTGCATCAACAAGTGAATATGGGTGCATCTCCTCTATCTCAGGCCGGCCTATAACAGTAATGGTTGTCTCAAGCCCTGATGATTCTGTAAAAGGCCGTTTTAAAAGATCCCTTTCAGGGAGCTTGCTTAAATTGTCCTTCTGGGCGATTACATGAATATCGGGCAGTGTATAAGTTTCGGCCTCTTCGGCAATTACAGGGATACTCTGGATTAATACAAATAATATTATGAGATAGTATAATTTTTTCATGTCGTTCTCCATTAATAACCTTAAATCCTTTCTATATCATTAGCCTGTCTATTTCTTGCCGGATTCTTCTAGAGGCATAGAGAGATAATCGAAAGACATAAGAGGATTAATTGACAAAAATATTTAATAACCAGTTTTTCCTTTATAAGAATGAATAGGGACTGTAAAGATCATTATTCCTACAACCTTAATACAATAAAATATTGTACTTAAAATTATTTAAAATAGAAATATTAGTTACTCAATCTATTAAAAGAAGAGCCTCAATTATTGGTATAAGGTCATTAAAGTCAGTATTTTTTTCCAGCTTCTCATCCCTCATCTCGCCTTTCCCATAAAATGGGCCAAAATGGAGATTGATCTTTATTCCTCTTTCGCTGCAATAATGTTTAAGCGACCACTTTGTCATGCTTCCGATAAGTGTTGCTCCTGTTTTTGCTCCCCATTCGAAGTGGGGGCCATCACCCCCGCTGTCACCGATTATAACCACCTTGCCGGGTGATAAATTTAGTGAGTGCATAAGTTTCATGGTGTTTTTGGGTTTGTCCTGGATTTCTGACAGATCATGCCACTCACAATCAATAGTATTATCTTCCTTAAATTTTATTGCAGGGTTGGCTGATACAACATGCACAACCGGCAATAGCCCTTTGCTGAACATGCGCTGAAAATAACCCTGCATGCCAGTAGAGTTGATCATGAAAAGGATATCCTTGCTGTTGCACCATTCAATAAGATCAGCTACACCACAATAGGTTGAAAAGCATTCATCAAGGTAGGAGTCCATCTGGGCTTCAGTGACAGGCTGAAGCAAAAGGGCTTCTATTTGCCTGTTTGCCTCAGAGAGGGGGATAAGATTACCTGTGTAAGCCCTGAATATCCTTTTCACCTCCGGTTCCAGGTATGGATATGTGAAAGAGACGACATCAAAAGGGCCTGAAGGCGAAAGGCATTCGCTCCAGTCTGAAGAGATGAGGGCCTTATATTTCGGTATTTTTATGTTCACACTGTGAAACCTCTTATAAAAAATGGGGTAGCAGCAGGGCTAAAACCAGTCCAAGAAAAATAAAAAATCCAAAGGTAAACCTGCCTGTCTGCAGAGATGCCTTTCTGACGTCACGCTTGTCCTTATAATGATGCTGGTATTCCATATAGGAGATCAAATATGCCATAATAGCCGCCAAAAAACCAAAGATAACAGCAATCATAAATATGGCTATTGATATCCCTCTCATATTCAACCCTGTTTCATTTCAACGGGTTTTCAAACAGAGCCGCCTTACCCAGTTCCATTTCTATTTCCATAAGCCTGTTATATTTGGCTATGCGCTCACTCCGGCATAGAGAGCCTGTCTTGATCTGACCTCCGCCCATAGCCACAGCAAAATCAGCAATAAAGGAGTCTTCTGTCTCCCCTGAACGGTGAGAGATTACAAAACCCCATCCCGCCTTTCTGCAGAGGTTTATGGCCTCAATGGTTTCAGTCACCGTGCCTATCTGATTCAGCTTTATAAGAACAGCATTGGTCGATTTTTCCTTAATACCTCTTTCAATAAACCTTGTGTTGGTGACATAGATATCATCTCCGACAATCTGTACCTTGTCTCCAAGGGCGGCAGTATGTTCCTTAAACCCCTGCCAGTCGTTTTCGTCAAGGCCATCTTCAATGGAAATTATGGGATACTTCTCTATCCAGGATCTATAAAGTGCTGTCATCTCAGAACTGCTTTTTACACCCTGCCCTGATTTGGATAAGTTGTAGGCCCCCTTTTCAAAAAATGAACTTGCAGCAGGATCAAGGGCAATGGCGATATCCTTTCCGGCCTTGAAACCTGCCGCTTCTATTGCATCGCAAATAACCTCACATGCCTCATCATTGCTTTTGAGGTTTGGCGCAAAACCACCCTCGTCGCCCACGCTTGTATTGTAGCCTTTCTTTTTTAGGATTGATTTAAGGGCATGAAAGGTCTCTGCTCCGTAGCGAAGGGCCTCTGCGAAACTTGGAGCGCCCACAGGCGCCACCATGAATTCCTGAAAGTCAACGCTGTTATCAGCATGTTTCCCGCCATTAAGGATATTCATCATTGGCACGGGAATCCTGAATGCACCAGGGCCTCCGAGATAGAGATAAAGTGGCAGACCTGCCTGTGCCGCAGCGGTGCGTGCAACAGCCATAGAAACGCCAAGAATCGCATTGGCCCCAAGTTTGCCTTTGTTGGGTGTGCCATCCAGATCAATCAGCATCCGGTCTATTTTCACCTGATTAGATGGCTCCATTCCTGTAAGGTGCGGAGCGATGACTTCATTTACATTCCTTACAGCCTTTAAAACCCCCTTGCCTCCATAACGTTTTTTTTCGCCATCCCGGAGTTCAACCGCCTCATTCTCACCTGTAGAGGCCCCCGAGGGAACAGAGGCCGAAGCAAATATATTGTTTTCAAGAGAAACAAACACACGTATTGTCGGGTTACCACGGGAATCAAGAATCTCCATGGCATTAACACTATTTATCCTGCTGACCATAATTTTTCCTCCTTGTATATTATTGTTGTAAAAATCATTTTTGCCCTTTTATTGCCTTATTGATATGCCCCCTCATCTCCAGAGGATAGCCCCTGGTTGCCAGGGTCAGCATATGAATGTAGCTTTCAGTCCATGATAAACCATGCTTTATCGAATAGTATCTGTAAAAAGAGGCGGTCTGCTCAGGACTAAGATATCGGAGCCTGATTAAACTGGAAGGATAAAGAGAGGCCCTCAACTGAACAAGTTCATCTTCAGGAAGAAAATGTTCCGGTATTGCAATAAATATAACAGGCCGATCCCATTCAAGATGCCGGATCAGATCCAGTTTTTGTGGCGTTAGCTTCTTGATGTTATCCAGGACAATCACACAACGCCGATCATACCTAAGAGCCATCTCAAGTATCATTGCACGGCATTTTTTGTAATCTAGGGTTTTGAGTTCTTTTAGGGAACCTTTCGGCTTAAGAGCCTTAAGCAGATCATGGCATATCTTTGAAGGTGTTTCAGAAAAATCACTAAAAAGGAAGAGCCATCTTTCGCGATTCATTCTGGCGAATTCTTTGACCAGGGTTGTTTTACCAATGCCGAATTTCCCGGTCAAAATAATGTTCCGCTCTTTTATCAACCCGGAATTGATAGCGGCAATTTCTCTTTTCCGTCCAAAAAAAGACATATCCGCATCCTTTAATCAATGCGCCTTGCAGTCAGCCATTTTTACAGGAGAAATCCATGCCATTGCAAAAACTCCTGCAATGCCAACGATAAAGGCGTAGGCAAAGCCCCATGAGGCACCTAAAGTTGTCCAGAGGAGACCCACAATCAGGCTTGATGCAAAATCACCAACCCCGTTTACTACACCCAGGATTCCATAGGCTGTTCCGGCAACGCTGTCATCCACAAAATCCCTGACAGCTATACCTTCCACTGTGTCCTCCCATGCTATGAATACCCCGGCAAGGCTGAAAAAGATGATAAACCACCAGATTGAAGCTATAACGAAGGTAAAACCCGCAAATGTGATAACCGCTACGCTATATCCTGCTGCAAGGTAGCGTGTCCTTGAGAAACGATTGCTCAGTGCCCCGATAGGATATGAGGCTATGGTATAAACCACATTGCGCAGGAGGTAAAAGAGCGCGGCCAGCCTTGCTGCTTCTATTGCCCCTAATTGCGGTTCCATGACGGTTGTTGCTCTAAGGATCATAAGGGTGGGCGCAAAATCCGCCATTCCGAATATGCCCACCGCTATAAGGAAACGGCGAAAATCTTTTGGCATGGATTTAAGTGTCCCGATTAACCGGATATCATGATTTGGCGCTCTTTTTTTTTCAACCACGGTCATTATGGCGACTACAGAGAGGACGCCTGGTACAAGGGTCAGAAGGAAGATCACACGAAAATCTCCGCCAGGAGAGCCCGCCAGAAAAGGGAACCATCTTGAAAAGGTCTCTATTATTGCAGGGTGGCCTGGGATCAGACTCAGCAATCCAAATGCTGCCAGAGGCCCTGCTACTGCGCCGGCGGTGTCGCCTGCCCTGTGAAAACCGAATGCCTTTCCACGCTCCTCAGGCGCAACGCTCTCGGCCAGCATGGCATCCCGAAGTGGGCCGCGTATGCCCCGGCCAAACCAGCCTATTGTCCTGCCAATAAGGATCAAAGGCCATGCAAAGGCAAAGGCAAAGACTGCTTTTGATATGGCTGTAAGCATGTACCCTATAACAGTCCATCCCTTTCTGTGACCAATCCTGTCGCTGTGAAACCCCGCTCCCAGCTTGACAAAACTGGATATGGCGTCAGCAAAGCCTTCTATAAGGCCCAGAGTCGCTGCTGTAGCCCCAATAGCCTGCATGAATTGAGGCAGAATGGATGTCGCCATTTCGTGACAAAAATCACTCAGGAAGCTCGTTAATCCGAAGGCAAGCACATTTCGATTGCACCATTTTTTCCTGCATGTAGATGACTCATTCATTTTAGAAACCCCTGGTTAGGTTTGATAATGGATATTCATCTCTATTTGAGATTTCAAAAACCGGCACGCAGGAGCGAATCCCTGCTGATCATGCCTTTAAACCTCCCTTCTGTATCCACAACCGGAAGTCGTTTTAACCCCTTTTCAACCATCAGCCTGATTCCCTCTTCAATCAACATCTCCTCATTAGCAGTGATCAGGTTTTTTGTCATAACCTCTTCAGCAGTGGTTTTTTTCAATTGTCTTTGCAGGGTCTCCTGCCTATTGGCATCCGGTTTAAAAGGGCGTTTTATTTTGGCTAAAAGATGCCATACCTTTCCCTGATACGGTTTGAAATATCGTAATAGATCACGGTCTGAGATCAATCCAACCAGCTTTTTTTTGTCATCAATCACCGCCACCCTCTGGATATCATTACTATCTATGATCTGTATGACCTCATCCAGGGTTGTTCCGGGTGATACTGTCTGGGCATCACGGCGCACTATATCTTTTACCTGCTTCAGATGGTTTACCTCAATCTTCTGGGCCTTAAAGGTCTTCCAGTCAGGGGCCTCACGCATAACAGTGCGAAAAATATCGACCCGTGACAACATGCCAATAAGCGAACCCTCAGCGTCGGTCACTGGCAGGCGTTTTACCCCCCTCTCTTCCATCAATTCTACAGCCTCGGTGAGAAGTCTATCTGACGGGATTGTGACCACCGGAGTAGTCATGACTTCTGAGACATATCGTGAGCCAAGTTGTTTTATCAATGATTCCCGGCTTTCCTGATCTGATTCTTTCAACAGGCCCAGGCGCAAAGGCAGCCCGCCCTTGTAGATAAGGTCTCCCTGCGTGACCATGCCTATTGGCCGCTTTTTATCATCAATAACTGGCACCCCTGTGAAGACATATGAAAGCAGCAGGCGTGTTGCATCGCTTAGCGATGTGTCAGCAGTAATACACTTTGGGTCATTAGTCATAACATCACGAACCAGTAATTGTCTGGGGAAAAATGATTTACGCGCCCTGTGACTGATGACACTCAGTTCATGCAGGGTTATGATACCGTCTGTTACAATTTCATTAAGACCATTTAGAACACGGTCGGTTTCTGCCGCTGGAAGAATGATATATATCCTTACAGGCAGGTTGAATGAGAGGATTTCAAGCCGAGTGGTTGTTAACTCGCCATTTTCATAACATCCTGCAACCCCCCGCGAGACAATACATCGGGCAGCAATCTTGAGATCCTTTATATACTGCATAACCGCATCTGACACAGGCTTTTTCAGGTAACGAGCCTCCTCGCTGGTAAAGATTTCAATGGCCCTGTAATTGAGCATCATTTCCTCCATTATTTAAGGCTTCCAAGCCAGTAACCAAGAAAGGTTAATCCAAAACCGCCCAGGTTATTTATCATGATATTCATAACAGGTTGAAGTGTAAGGCCGGAGCGTACAGCGTTTGTTGTTTCCAGAGAAAAGGATGAAAACGTGGTCAGCGCTCCTAAAAATCCGGTGATCAAAAAAAGACGAACAGCAGGGGTCAGTAGCCGGACACTCTCTGCGAGGTCAAAAATGATCCCTATTAAAAAACACCCGACCATGTTCACAAAAAGATTGCCCCATGGGAAGTTCACTCCCCATGCCCTGGCAGCCATAATGCCGATAAGGTATCTGCTTGCCGCCCCCAGGCTTCCGCCCAGCATAATGATTATAAGGTTTTTAAACATTCACATCACAATAAAAAAAGCTATTAAGTATATTTACCAAATTGTTTTAGAGGTAATCAGCGGACCACTGTAACTGTACAGGTCGCATAACTCAAGACCCTTTTGGCAACTGAACCGAGCAGCCACCTCTGGAACAGGCTTTTTCCGCGGTGCCCCAGTATAATGATGTTAATTTTTTGCTCATCAGCAAAATGTACGATCTGTTCTGCCGGATGGCCAACCCGTATTTCAAAACTGCATTCCACATTGGCGCTGGCGCACATATCCTTCATTTTTGCAAATTCTGCTTCATAATAACTGTTTGCGTTGTCCAGTATGGCCTGCAGTTCGACATTAACCGGAGGTTCTGGCGGACGTGCAATGGATAGCACTGTCAAATGGGCCGAATACTTTACAGACATATCAAGGGCAAAACTGAATGCCTTTTTTGCCTGCTCAGAGCCGTCAAAAGCAATAAGTATCTTTGTTTTCATCATGATAAATATCTCCTTGTATAAGGGTTAAGATAAAGATGCTCCTTCAGATTGCTGGGGCAGAGGCTCCTTTTTCGTGCCCTTAATCAGGTATCGTGGCATAAAAAAGGCATTGGCAATCAGTGTCGGTATGACAGCGCTTGCCACTACAGCGGCTATTAAAAAGGAGTACTGCGCAGTGTTAATAATCTGGTGGGTAAGTCCGAACAGGGCTGAAATGCTGCCAAAGGTCAGCCCTGTAGACATCAGCAATGTAGTATACATGCCTTCCCTGCTCGGGTTCTTGTATACCTTTGTAACCGGATATACAGAAACCATTTTTGTAGCCATCTTTGCCGCAAGCAGCGCAAGAAAAATGGAGGGGCCTGATATTAAGTCAGATACTGAAACAAAGGATCCGGCCCTTATAAAATAAAATGGCGTTAATAATCCAAATGTCACTGTTCGTAGCCTCCTTATTAGGAAATGATCCTTGCCAACAGTTTTAGCCAGCACCATACCTATCAGGTAGGCTGGCAGCACCGCCTCACTATCCGACCATGTTGCAAGGGCGCCCAGCCCGAATAGACAGAGCAACAAAAACTTGGTCTCTAGTTCGGATGGCCGGTTGCCATATTTTTTAAAAAACCAGGGGGTAAGATAGGGCAGAAAAATAAAAACAGGGATGCTGCCCCCTACAAAAATCAAGGTCTTAAAGGTAAAGGGGGCAAATATCAGGCCAAGGGCCAATACTGTCCCAAGGTCATTAATAAAGCAGCTTGCCAGCACGGTTTTGCCAAATGTGGTTGTATTCAGGCCTGTCTCAAGCATAACCGCATAAACTACCGCCACAGAGGTGGTGGAAAGGGCAACCCCGGCAAGCCAACTGGCGCGGATATCCCAGCCCAGCAGATAATAGGCGACAGCTGTACAGCCTAGAAATGGGGCTATAAAACCGGCCATGCCCAGCACAGTGGTTTCCTTCCATTTTGTCCTGAAAACCTCAGGGTCAAGTTCGGCCCCGGCAAGAAAAGTGAGTATTATTGAGCCGGTGCCAGCGAGAAATTTAATCCAGGGTTCATTCACTCCAAGTATTGTGCTGCTGATAAGGGCGCCAATAGCAAGTTGTGCTACAGTTCCAACGACGATTTCTGAAAGGGCTGTTGCGATGCGAAACCAGATGGAAAGCAGGGTCGCAACCAGGGCCAATCCAAGCCATAATGTTGCCAAAAACCAGGTTTCAGTCATGGATATTACCTCTTTATTGAATTATTAACAGTCATCTAACAAGTTCACATTTCCAGAGAGGCAAGAGGTATAATTGTATAAAAATAAACCGCTTGCAGGCATCTTTATAAACCACCTACCATGCATCTCTGCCGGTAGGAGTCATCAGCTCAGCCCGAGCGGTTATATGGGGAACCCCATCCCCTGATTTGAGGCAAATATATTCTATATTCTTTGACAAAAGCAAGGCAAAATTAACCCGGGCAAATAACATTTTAAGTATAATTTATAAAGCTAATAACCTATTGTATTAATGGGGTTAATTAATTGTATTAAAAATAACATAATAAATTGCTTGACAAAAAACAAGTCAAACGTGTAATGACTCACTGCAAGTCAACAGTATAATTTACAGGGGCATATTGTGCCAAAAATTCTCAATCACAGGTGGTCATTAGTGATTAAGCAGGTTTTGTTTAAAGGTATTTTAAAAGATCAATTAGTCCCGGAATATGATGAAGGGATAAGCAAATCAGGAGGGATATAATGCAAAAAAATTTTTATGTATATGTTTTTATCGCTGTTCTTTTGTTTAACTGTCAGCTCTTTTCACAGGAAAAGCCATCGCTTGAACAACAGATCGCTGACCTGCAGCAACAACTGAATGCGCTTAAACAGCAGCATGAGGCAGAAAAGGAAGCAGCAGCAAACAAGGCGAAAAATGCGCCTGTTATTTTTGTATCCTCAAAAGAGGGGGCGACGCTCAAGGCCGCAGACGACAGTTATAAATTGAAACTATCAGGCTATGCACAGGCAGATGCCAGGCTGTTTAAGGATGATGATGTTGCATTAGGAACAACTGACACATTTCTGCTTCGCACTGTAAGGGTGACATTTTCAGGCTCTTTTTCAGACTTTATAGACTTTAACATATCACCTGAATTCGCTGGAAGCAGTGTAAGCCTGCCTGACGCCTCTGTTGATCTAAAATTTTATCCAGCGCTCAAATTTCGCGCTGGCAAGTTCAAGACACCCTTTGCCCTTGAACGTCTCCAGGCCTCCACTGCCACAACCTTTGCTGAACTCGGTCTGCCCGGTAACCTCGGCCCAAACCGCGATATCGGTTTCCAGTTGTTCGGGGATCTTTTTAAGGAAACAGTAAGCTACAATATAGGCATCTTTAATGGCCTGCAGGATGGAGCAACAAGCGTTACTGACAGCAACAAGGATAAAGACCTGGTAGCAAGGGTATTTATGCATCCCTTTAAAAACTCAGATACTTTACTGGGTCTGCGCGGTCTGGGTTTTGGTTTGGCTGCCACACATGGAAAAAGAAAGGACACCAATGCAAACCTTGCCAAATACAAGACAGCCGGGCAGGTAAATTTCTTTTCATATCTCTCTACTGTTACCACAAGTGGGGTAACTACACTTGATATATTTGCAGATGGGACTCAAACACGGTTTTCACCCCAGATGTATTATTATTATAAATCCTTTGGCTTTCTCAGCGAATATATCACCTCTGAAGCTGAACTGGTAAGGACAACAACCACCACAAGCGACAGGGAAAAATTCAGGAACAAGGCATGGCAGGCAGCAGCCTCTTATATCCTTTCCGGGGATGAGGCATCATACAAAGGCGTTACGCCTCTGCATCCATTCAGCCTTAAAAATGGCAAGTGGTGGGCATTGGAGCTGGCAGCCAGATATGCAGTGCTCGATATAGATGATGATATTTTTGCCTCATCCTTTGCAAATATATCAAGGTCAGCTACCAAGGCAGAGGCATTAACCCTTGGCCTTAACTGGTACCTTACCCGCAATATCAAGTATACATTTGATTATGAGAGGACAAGTTTTGATGGCGGCGCAGCAGGCGGTGCAGACCGACCGACTGAAGATCTATTTATTAGCAGGGTGCAGTTACAATACTAATCGATTTATAATGATGAACAGTCGCTAGAGTCATCTGGATAGATATTTGGGCATGTTTATAATATTATGTTAATGTTAACACAACATATTTCTTGACAAAGGACAGGGCAACTGTTTATTACCTAAAAAAGGAGATTTTAAAATGATGTTAAATATATATAAAAAAGGAATAGGGGTTTTTCTGATCTTTCAAATGGGTATACTACTATTACTTTCACTATCATCAATTTCTGTAATGGCCCAGGAAAGTCTTCTTGTCTTTGCAGGGGCTGCAAGCAAACCGCCAACAGAGGAGGCGGCAGCCCTGTATGAGAAAAAGAGAGGGGTAAAGGTTGAGCTGGTCTTCGGAGGTTCCGGTTATGTGCTTTCACAAATGAAGCTATCCAAACAGGGTGATATATATTTCCCTGGCTCATCCGATTACATGGAGATCGCCAAAAGAGATGGCAATGTGTTTCCCGAAAGTGAAAGGATTGTAGTTTATCTTGTTTCAGCAATCAACGTGCAGAAGGGCAATCCCCACAATATAAAAAAGCTTATCGATTTGACCAAACCAGGTATCAATGTCGCTATTGCAAACCCTGAAGGTGTTTGTGTTGGGGCATATGCGGTGGAGATAATAGAAAAGGAGTTTACAGCAGAAGAGAAGGAGGCATTCAAGAATAACCTTATCAATTATACCGGCAGTTGTGAAAAGACTGCCACTGCCATATCGCTCAAGCAGGCCGATGCAGTAATAGGCTGGAGTGTATTTGAGCACTGGGACCCTGAACGTATTGAGACGATAAAGCTTGATCAGAAGCAGATCCCGCGTGTGGGCTACATTCCTGTTGCTATTGCCAAGTATACTAAAAACAGAAAGGCAGCCCAGGATTTTATAGATTTTTTACTCTCTGACGAAGGCATGGCTGTTTTTAGAAAATACCACTATTTTGCCACCCCACAGGAGGCCTTTAAATATATCGGGGTTGAAAAGCCGGTTGGCGGCGAGTATATAGTGCCTGCAGAGTGGCTTGTCAAATAGAGGAGAGATATCAATGGGTTTTAAAAGGCTCTCTATTCTTGCTGCCCTTGCTGTTTTTTTATTTTACGGGCTTCTGATCTTGTCCCTTGGATATTTTTTTGATGTAGATCATATCCTGGGGTTATGGTCAAGCAAGAGGACCCTTTTTACCATCAAAATCAGCATGGCAGCCGCAACCATTTCAGCAATACTGTCTCTTGTGCTTGCGGTTCCGGCTGCCTATGCATTATCACGATTCGAGTTTCGCGGAAGGCTTCTTGCTGATACCATTCTTGAGTTCCCTATTATTGTTTCACCTGCAGCCCTCGGGGCAATACTGCTGGTCTTTTTTAATAACCCTGTTGGTATATGGATTCAGGATCATATTATCCTATTTGTATTCTCTTTTGCAGGTATTGTGTTGTCGCAGTTTGTTACAGTATTAGGCATTGCCACAAGGTTTGTTAAAACAGCCCTGGACGAAATACCTGCTGAATATGAACGCGTCGCCCGCTCTTTAGGGGCATCTCCATTCAGGGCATTTGCAACCACAACCCTGCCTTTAGTAAAACGCGGGCTATTTACCGCATTTATACTTTCATGGGCAAAGGCAATGGGTGAATTCGGCGCAACTATTACAGTAGCCGGAACAATGGCGATGCGAACGGAAACCCTGCCGGTGGCAATTTATATGAGGCTCTCCACTGCTGACATAGAGGGCACAGTCTCTCTGATAATCCTGTTGCTGGTTATCGGGCTTGGCTCTTTATTTTTTGTGCGTTTTTTGTCAAGGAAACAGGTTCATGTTGAAGCTTGATAAAGTTAGTGCAAAGGCAGGTTCATTCAGACTTGAACCCCTTGATCTTGAGATTACACCAGGTGAATGCCATGCCCTGCTCGGGCCATCTGGCGCCGGCAAGAGCACTGTTCTGGAACTTATCGTAGGGTTTCGTGAACTGCAATCGGGCAGCATTATTCTGAATGGCAGGAATCTGGAACATGTGCCGGTTGAACAGCGCAACATAGGTTATCTGCCGCAGAATCTGGCCCTTTTCCCTCATCTTACTGTAAGGGAAAACATCCTTTATGGTATCCGCAGCCGACGTAAACCAGATAAACATGATGTGGAGAGGATTGATTCCATTACCAAGGCGATGGGGGTAAAACAACTTGAAAATCGTAAGACAATTCATCTGAGCGGTGGAGAACGCCAGCGTGTGGCGCTTGCCAGGGCCCTTGCCCCTGCGCCTGAACTTTTAATCCTGGATGAGCCCTTTTCTGCACTGAACGAGGCGTTGCGCAGGGAGTTGTCTATTCTATTAAAAGAACTGCAACAGACATATAATCTTACCACAATAATAGTGACGCATGATCTGGAAGAGGCATTCTATTTTGGTGAAAAGATACATATCCTGATAAATGGCCGCCTGCATCAGAGCGGGCCACGAAGGCAGGTTTTTGACCAGCCTGCAACACTTGATGTTGCAAGGTTTCTGGATATAAAAAATATCTTTACAACAAAGGTAGTTCATGCTGATTCCTTTATCACCACCCTTGAATGCGAGAAACTCGGAATAAGGTTTACAGTAGAGAAGAGTTCACACAATGGCTTGAGACTTAACAATGGTGACATGATATCAATTGGCATCAGGCCGGAGTTTTTATCTGTAAATCATAATTCATCCGCCAATTCAGAAGATAATGTATTTTTAAAAGGGGCTGTGGTGGACAAGATAGAAACCATTGGAGGATTAATGTTATCTATCAGGCCAAAAGATTGTGATGGATTGATTAAGGTGGCTATAGGATTCAGGGCAGCCCCGTGCATCAACCTTGATGATGAAGTTGTTGTTCAGATGCCATATAAGCATATCTTTTACATTAACTCGTAATCAAAAAGATTAAAGCCTAGCTGTGTAAAAAATGGCCTTGATGATGGCTGTCACCCTGTCTGGTGCACCCATTGTATTAAAAATCATCTCAATATATAAAATAATCCAGATATTTAAGGTGATACAATTGATCTTCCTATCCATTCCCCGATTTTTTACAGGATATAAGCCTTTGCTGGTTTTTATATTTTGATTTCTATTTTCATTTATAGTTGTTATTATTACACTAAAGCATAGCAATACAATATTCACCATCGCCATTTATGGAGTACAGGCCATGCCCAGAATCATATCCTTTATTTTTATACTGTTTTTAGGTTTTTACTCCTTAGCTGTGGGCGCATTAGAATCATTAACCGCCCCTTCTGACAAACCTGAATTCATCCCTGTTACTAAAAAGCCCTGTTATATAGGGTGTGACTTCCAGTTCCAGTACTGTTACCATTACAACATATTGAATATGAATGACGCAATAAAGGTGAAGGAGTGGAATGTATCAGGCGGCCTTGTGACAGGGAAGGCAGCAGCAGATATCAAGGCAAACCTTATAATCAAGATGTGTTATCAGGTATCATTAACCTCGGCCTTTGCTGTTGCTGAAAAAGAGATAGACCTAGCATCTGAATTTGAATTCAGCATAAAGGTAAAGGATGATGCAGGCAGTATCTGCATAAGTGATGAAGAAAGCACAATCAGCTTTTCTACACTGGAACTTAAGGGGGATATTAAAACCGAACCCATCCCCCTTATACAGGAGCATCTGATTGGTAACATGTCTGCTATTATAAAGGATTCAGTAATAAAGGCTGTACACAGTTCTGCCTCAAAGGATAATAAACTGAAAAATATCTATTGCGGCGAAGGGCCGGCTTACACACCAGAAGGCGATGCCCCCTGCGGGTGCGAATAGTCTATACTGATCTGGTGAAAGGTTATATGGCTGCTAAACGTATCTCCTCTGTTTTTGCAGTCCTTTCGGCTGCATCTACAGTTACCAGTCTGTAACTATGGGAGTTATTATCAGCAAGAATATCCTCATGGATAAATGGCGCCCTTGTTGCCTGTGGTTTATGTGTTAACTCCCCCACCTTCCTGTTATCCCGCCATATCTCATAACGCAAAATCGGCTCATCCCCTGCATATGAGCTCTGCCATTTAAGCCTTATTATCCTTTTTTGATCCTCTCTTTTCTGTTCAAGCGTCAAATCCCTTGCAGCCCCCAGTCCTTGTTTTTCCACCTGAAAAAAGCCGTTTGTCTTGCCCTCTTTGGCAGAAAGGGCGAGCCTTTCCACCTCTCTGCGATCTGAGACAGTATAGGCATCAGGCTTGATCTGTGCGGACAGCAGGTTCTGGGTAAGCTGGCAGCCCTTAGGATCATTATCTATATGCCCTGTGCCAATAATGACATTATGAATACCCGGTGTTGTAAGGGTGTATTCAATGAGTTTCCGGCTGGGGAGTTTTTCACTCCCCACCCTGCGGACTACCATGTGAGGCCCCTGGGTCATGACAGCGGGCTTATCATACATGGCGCCATCAGCAAAGACCTTCATGCCAATTATACCCATGTTGTTTGCCTGAGCCACCGGAATGATGTTGTACTGCATATTGAAATAGTTTCTGTCATTTGCGTTTATGGCAACAAGCATGCCTTCAAGAACCTTTCTGGTGTCTCGATGAATCATCTCCATCATTACAGCAGGAGATGCATGCCCTGAAAAACCGATATGGCGTATAAGCCTTTCTTCATAAGGGTTAAGACCGGTAAGGTTTGTGCCATCTCGAAAATCTATCAGTGTCGCAAGGGTGCCTATTGTTTCAGCCTTCTGATCCGTGTTTTCATAGCCTGCATACAATGCATCTATATCCTCTATGCTGGTAACAGCGTGCATAAGCACCATATCAAGGTATGCCCCTTTCGGGTAAGCACCTTTCCCATCACCAAAAATCTGTGACAATGTCCTCCTGATGTCACTAACCGCATGGGTGCCTGACCCGTTGGTAAGATTGTACATTATATCATTCTTCCACCCTCCCTTTCCGAAACGGAGGCATGTCTTGCTGGTCAAAAATATGGATCGTCGAAGCGTTTCATTATAGCCCGGGGTTTCAGGAATAAGGTTGAGCTTTCGGAATGCCTTTCCGTAATTAAGCTGACTCCCGTCATAAAAATTGGATGTATCATAGTAATTTATACCTGAGGCAAATGCCTTGAGAATAATCTTAACAGGGTCAACATCAGCAGGAGTCCACTGGAGTGATGCCTGTCCCCCAAGACCAAGGGTAGTGGCCTCAAAGTTGAGCCGCCCCATTGAACGTTTCATAAGAGCATCACCCGCCTTTGCCCTCCCAATATGAATAAAGGGGCCCATAGAGAGCCCGGCGACAGTAAATGCAGCATTTTTAATGAACTGTCTGCGTGTATAATCCTTTTTATTAAAGCCTTTCATGTCATTCTCCTTTAATAAATCAGGATAAGACCATAAATAAAACAGGCTGCAAGGTCAAGCTGAAACATATCACTGATATAGCGATATCCAAGGGTAAATTATCAAACAACCGGGATGTAATTTAATATACATCTAAATGTCTCCTTTTGTGTAACAAAGCCTGAATATATCTTTCAATCAACTAATCAGAAAATATATTTCTATCTTTTTCAACAGGTTATAGGTTTAGAAGTATTCTACTAATATTGGAATACATATTGCATAAGCAACACTCAGCTCGATAGTTTTTCGAGCAGCTTGATAAGGGCAAACCGTTCGAAAGGGCGGGACGCAAAGCCATCGGCCTAAGTTCCTGAATAAGGAATACGGTTGCGAGGTTGCCGGGCAGACAGGCACTTCCAAAAGTGCCGCGGTCTCAGGCCAGGCGGTATTTTTTGGAGGTGTTTTATGTCTTACAGGGATTTTTTTGGTTTTTCGAACCACAGCATTCGAATCGTTTTTCTCACAATTCTTTTAATTATCATTTCAGCAGCAACTGTTAGTGCCCGTCAGGTAACGCTCACCTGGGACCCAAACAGCGAGCCTGACCTCAGTCATTATATAGTATACTGGGGTACCACATCTGGAAATTATACCTTTAACAGTGGAAATATAGGCCTTGTAACAGAATATTCAGTTACTATACCGGATTCTGGCAAGTATTACTTTGCAGTAACCGCAGTTGACGATGCCGGTTTGGAGAGTGATTACTCAAACGAGGTTTTTACAGAAGATGGACCAGGATCATTGCCTCCTGTTGCCAATGCTGGCCCTGACCAGACAAAGGCTGAGGGTCAGGTTGTTAC
>CAYWRH010000033.1:0-31192 GCA_964460435.1 uncultured Desulfatiglans sp. | reverse complement strand
ATACATACAGCAATTGATCGTTTTTTTGAGAATTGGGAAAAACATAAAAACCGAGATCCTATTAAAGAAAAAAATGTCTATGAAAATTTTATTGCTGATTGTAAAAAAAGACTACCGAACTACATTCCTGAAAAAACGCAGATTAAAATAATTGTCTGGAAAGAAAAAGAAAATGGAGAAAAACTCCATAATAGATATCTCCTTACAGATATGTTTGGAGTGCTGTTTGGGACAGGTTCAGATTCAGCAGATAATCCCGGATCAAAAGAATCCGATGACATTGTTCTTTTAGATGAAAAGCAATATCAAAATCGTTTTAAACAGTATTCAAATAGTGCTCCAGCATTTGATATGGTCGGTAAAGCATTCATAATTAGTTCACCTGCTTAATACTATTCTTTCATTTCAGGGCATCAACCTCCTACGATAAATCATAATATTTATTATGTTGATATAATATTATTTGTGATTACCTTGCGCCTTAATTTCAGAATAAAATTTACTAATTAGCTATTACAATTTCATAATATAGCTATCTATATGTTATTACTATTAATATTTATTTTATAATCCGGCTCACAAATCACTATTGCCTAATCAGCTTTGGCACGGCGCTTGCTCTATACAGGGTAAATAATTTTAGTAATTAGTAAATAGGAGGATGTCATGCAGGATCGATTTCAGATACTTTCTCTGGATGGTGGCGGCATTAAAGGTATTTTTTCTGCTGCTGTGCTGGCTCATCTTGAAGAAGACTTCAATATAGATATCACAGATTATTTTGACTTGATTACCGGCACATCCACCGGGGGAATCATTGCCCTTGGTCTGGGCTTGGGGATGAGGCCAAGAGAGCTTCTCCGGTTTTATGTTGAGAAAGGCCCTGTTATTTTCAGGAATGGTTTGCTTACTTCTATAAAGCAGTTATGGAAGAGCAAGCACTCCTCAGAAGGTCTTGAGAGTGCATTAAAAGGCTGTTTTGGTGATACTCCGCTGGGTGCAAGTAAGAAGCGATTGGTCATTCCTTCTTTTAATATTGGCGAAGATGATGTGTATCTCTTTAAAACCTCACACCATACAAGGCTTAAAAGAGATTACAAGGTTCCGATATGGAAAGTCGCTATGGCAACATCTGCGGCCCCGACCTATTTCCCATCTTTCAATAAGATAGATCACATCCGGCTTGTAGACGGTGGCGTATGGGCAAACAACCCAGCAGTAGTAGGCATAGCTGAAGCCGTTAGCATGCTTAATGTCCCAATAAATACAGTACGTGTTTTCAGCCTTGGCACTACAGATGTAATTAAGACACGGCCAAAAAAGCTTGATAATGGTGGGCTTATACAATGGGCATCTGCTGCTGTGGATGTGATTATGCGGGGACAGAGTATTGGAGCTAACACTCAGGCAGTTCATTTATTAGGTGCAGAAAACGTACTTCGCATTGACCCCAAGGTGCCCGATGGTTTGTTCAAGCTTGATTGTTTAAAAGAGCAGGAACTGCTGAGTAAAGCAGCTCATGAAAGCAGGCACCTGTCACCATCTTTTAAAGAAAAATTTATGAACCACATTTCAGAAAAATTTGAACCTTGTCATAAGGTTTAAAAGGAGGGTAGTAAAAATGACTTACGATAAAAGAAAAATAGAATTCAGCCAGGTACTGGAATATCTCGCTCAGGCACTTGATATCCCGGAATCATATTTTGAAAAGGCAGAGGCTAGATACCAATCGGTCGGTAAATGGCTTGAGAGAGAAGGGTCTATCGTAGCGGAGTTTAATCCTGTTATTTATCCGCAGGGCTCATTTCTGTTTGGCACGGTCATTAAACCGGCCACAGACAGAGATGCTTATGACATAGACATTGTCTGTCAGCTTGCTCTTTCAAAAAGCCGAGGCACTCAAAAACAGTTGAAGGATATGGTTGGAGTCGAGATAAAGAGCTATGCAGTTGCCAACAATATGAGCTCTCCTGCAAAAGAGGGGAGAAGATGCTGGACACTTGAATATTCCGATGAAGCTAGCTTTCATATGGATATCCTCCCCTCCATTCCTGAAAATGAAATAAACAGAAGGGTGTTAAATTCTCTTGGTGTCCCATCTACTATTACAAACCTGGCTATTGCAATAACTGATAACACTCTACCCAATTACAACACAATCAGTGAGGACTGGTTAAAGAGTAATCCAAAGGGTTTTGCAGCATGGTTCAAAGAACGAATGAAGATTCGATTTGAAGAAAGAAGAATGGTTGTTGCAAAGGAAATAAGTGCTAAGGCTGAAGATGTGCCCGAATATAAGGTGAAGACAACACTTCAGCGTTCAATTCAGTTACTTAAACGGCACCGTGATATCGTTTTTAAGAATGATAAAGATGACAAACCTGTTTCCATGATCATCACAACCCTTGCAGCCCATGCTTATAATAATGAAGTGGACCTGTATGATGCAATGCTCTCCATAGTTAATGGGATGGAAGAATATATTCTAAATAAAGGCGGTGTTTCATGGGTTCCAAATCCGGTAAATCCTGAAGAGAACTTTGCTGATAAATGGAGGGAGCATCCCGAAAGGGAAATGAAATTCAGGAAATGGATTAAACAGGTTCAGACAGACCTGGAAGAAGCTTATCAGTGCAGGTATTTTGAAGACATGCTGGATAAACTCAAACCCCGGTTCGGGGATCGCCTCGTAAACATTGCAGCAGCAAAGATGCCCGCTGAGTTGAAACCATCAACTATCGCTGCTGCATCTGCTGGCCCGGCAATTCATATCACCAACCCAAGCAAGCCATGGGGAAGCAAAGAATGAATAAGGGAAAGGAAGAGTCGATAAAGCAGCAATTTGAAGAGCTGCAAAAACAATTTTCAGGATTAAAGTTATGCGAAGACTCCCCTGGCGAATGGGTGATCAGAGGTCTTTTTCACTTCACGGCAACATATAATGAAGTGACAATAGAAGATGAGTATTCCATACGCATTTCTTTGCCTGAAAATTATCCAGAGTCGCCTCCTGATGTTCAGGAGACGGGAGGTCGAATACCTCCTGATTTTCATCAATATCAAAATAGGAACCTATGCCTTACAGCACCTGTTGAGGTGGAAAGACGCTTTAATGCTGATCCCAGCTTGTTAACATTTGTTAAAACACTGGTAATGAATTATTTATATAGTTACTCTTACCTTGAAAAATATGGAAAGTTGCCATTTGGTGATCTTTCGCATGGAGGCCAAGGGCTTCGGGAATTTTATTCTGAATTGTTTAATACAGATGATGTTCGAGTTATATTAGCCTTGCTCAAAATAATGGCTGATGATTCATATCGGGGACATCTTCCATGCCCATGCGGGTCTGGGGAAATTTTACGAAAATGTCATGGCCCCATCCTCATTGATTTAATGAAAAACCAGACAAAAGATCGGTTTTTAAATGATTCCATGGATATTATGAACAGTGTGTTTAGCAAGAATCCAGATTGTCTCAAGTTGGATTATTTTCCTAATAGTCTTAGAAAAAAGCTTAATAAGAAGTAACCCTCCGCTTTTGTTTTCAAAACCCCAGCGCCTTTTTGAATTCCATAAAATCGTTAAAGCGCTCTTCCGGGTTTTTTTCAAGGGCGATATTTATTGCCCATGATATCTCTTTTGAGAGATAAGGATTACAGGCATCAGCAGGAAGGGCTTTCTCGTTAAGATGCCATGATGTTATGTCCGGGATGCTCTCTGTACTAAAGGGGAGCCTTCCTGTAAAGAGTTCATAAAACAGCATCCCCAGTGAATATATCTCTGAGCGGACATCATATTTATCCGGCCTTTTAAATCTTTCAGGCGCACAATATGATGCCGAGATGTTTCTGCCTGTATCGATCTGTATCCTGTCGGTAAATTCAACCGCAGTACCGAAATCCATCAGCACGCTCCTGCCCCTGTTTTCAATCATTATGTTTGAGGGTTTTATATCCCTGTGCAGTATCCCCATGTCAAAGGCATACTGAAGTGCACCAAGGCAATCACATGCAATAACCTTTGCCTTTTCAAAGGGGATCAGGCTGCCTGGTTGTGTCTGCATCAGCTCCTTAAGGTCAACGCCATCTATATATTCCATTACAATTACATATTCAGGGCCGTGAACAAAATACTCTACAAAACGGCAGATATTTTTATGGTCAAGCCTTGAGAGAATTTTTGCCTCATTCAGGAAAAGGTTTATAATTGCAGGGTTTTTGATGAGATCAGGGTTCACTATCTTAAGGGCATAAAGATTGCCATCCAGGTTTTTTGCCTTGTATACATGGCCAAAGCCGCCTCTTCCAATAGACCCAATAAGTTCATATCTGCCTATCTTTACACTGGTCATCTGTTTTACTTTCCGTCTTGACAGCCCCTTAAGGTTTAAAATATCCTCACACAAAAGATTTTAACAATATATAAGGGATATAGATAAGTTCAATATTTATTTATATGTGCATAAAGAATGGATGATTTAAGGGTACATATTAAGGTAGACAGTGAGCACCTTGATGCAGCAGGTGTTTCAGACACAGGCCTGTACAGGGATGAAAATCAGGATACTATATATATTGATGAGAAGGGCCGCTTTGCCCTGATTGCGGATGGCATGGGGGGGCATGACAGGGGAAAAGAGGCAAGCCGCACTATCATAAGCATACTTAAAGAATTTTTTCAGCCTGAAAAGATAGCGAGCGAGCTCAAAGATATTACTGCTGTTGAGGGTGTGCCTGCTGAGGTGAACGGGCTTTTTGCCCTTATTGAGAGGGGTATCAGAAAATCCAACTCTATGGTTTATAAAAAGAATATAGAGGAGGGAATAGAGAGGTTTATGGGGGCAACCCTTGTTGGCCTCATATTTTCATTAGATCATTATGTAACATGGTTTCATGTGGGAGACAGCAGGCTTTACCGCTTCCGGGACAATATCCTTACACCTCTTACTGTAGATCACTCTGCATACATTGAGTGGGTTAATCATGGCTCTATTGGTGAGGAGCCTACAAAGAATATTGTGACGCGGGCGATCGGCCCAAGAGAGGGGGTTATCCCTGAAATCGGATGGGAAAAGGGTAACCCGGGCGATATTTATATTCTCTGCAGTGATGGTTTAAACGACATGGTGCCTGATAATGAGATCTCAAATATTATAACAAGCGCCTCCTCTGTGAATGGCATTGCAGTAGACCTCTTAAATAAAGCGCTTGATGCGGGTGGTTTTGACAATATCAGCATACTGGTGTGTAAACTTATTTAACCCTCCCCAGGCAATATCTGTGTGATCTCCGTTTCCTCATGGTGGAAATATATTATATTGTATTTAGGATAGGGGACAGAGGGTGACACTGCTGAATCTCAGAGGTTTTATCCTATTTATTCTTTTTAAGATAAACAACTGTTGCGCCCCAGCCCGAGTCTCCCGGGTCAAGGGTAAACCCAGATACAAGGGGGTGTTTCTCCAGCGTTAAATGGACTATCCCTCTTAATACGCCCTTTCCCTTGCCATGGATTATGCGCACCTCATATATCCCTTTTTCTGCACATGCATTTATATATTCTTCCACCACATCAGCCGCATCCTTTGGTGAAAAGGTGTGGAGGTCTATTACGCCGTCTATGGGGAGTTCGATTATATCATCACTTTCAATGATATCGTTATCCATTATTTTGACCTGTACAACCTCAGGCTGTTTGAAACAACAGTTATGCTGCTCATGGCCATTGCAAGGGCAGCCAGTATGGGGTGGAGTTCCCTCAGAAAGATGGGGAAAAATTCAAACGGGTGCAGGGCGCCTGCAGCAACAGGTATGAGCGCCATATTATAAAAGAAGGCCCAGAAGAGATTTTGCCTTATTACACCCATTGTCTGTCTGCTGAGTTTGATAGCAGATGGAACCCCCCTCAGGTCACCGCCTGAAAGTATGATATCCCCTGATTCTATGGCAATATCTGTCCCTGTGCCTATTGCAATCCCCACATCCGCCTGTGCAAGCGCTGGCGCATCATTGATACCGTCGCCAACCATGCCCACCTTAAGCCCCTTACCCCTAAGCTCCATTATCTTTTTTGCCTTCTCATCAGCCATTACCCCGGAGACAACCTCATCAATGCCTGCCACCTTTGCAATTGATGCTGCGGTATTTTTATTGTCGCCAGTGACCATTATTACCTTTAGCCCCATCTGTTTCAACTCGGTTACGGCCTCTGCTGATTCAGGTTTTATTATGTCAGACAGGGCAATAAGCCCCATTACCCTGTTCGTTGCAAGAACCACAACAGTGTTACCCTCCTCCTGAAGGGCTGCAGCACGGGCTGCCTCCTGTTCCGTATTGATACAAAGAGCCTTAATCCATTCCAGTTTTCCGGCATACACCTTTATCCCATCCACCTCTCCCTCAACACCAGAGCCACCGTGTCCCCTGAAACCGGTTAATGAAGAGAGGCTTAATCCCCTGCCTTTTGCCTCTCCTACAATTGCCCTGCCAAGAGGGTGCTCTGAACCCTGCTCAACAGAGGCCGCAAGTTTAAGGATATCATCCCCTGTCAGAGCATGATCAAAAGATATCACAGCGGTAACAGAGGGCTTACCCGCTGTAATCGTGCCTGTCTTGTCCAGCACGAGGGTATCAAGCTGTGAAACAGTCTCAATGGCCACGCTGTTTCTGAAGAGGATACCCTTTTCCGCACCCTTTCCTGTGCCGGCCACAATGGCAGTTGGGGTAGCAAGACCAAGCGCACATGGGCATGCAATTACAAGCACCGCCACCATTCTTATCATGGCATGGACAAAATCCCCATATATTGCATACCAGAGTATGAAGATTATGATGGCAAGTATGATAAGGGCAGGCACAAAGAGAGCTGCCAACCTGTCTGTTATTGCCTGTATGGGCGCGCGGCTTCCCTGTGCATCCTGTACCATTTTTACTACCCTTGAAAGCACAGTCTCCTTTCCGACAGCTGTCGCCCTGAATATCAGCCTCCCATCCTGATTGATTGTACCGCCTGTCACCCTGTCCCCAGGCTTCTTATCCACTGGCAGGGGTTCGCCTGTCAGCATGGATTCATCAACCGCTGATGCCCCTTCTGTTACAATCCCATCAACAGGGATTTTTTCCCCCGGATGAACAACTATCATGTCGCCTTTATGGATGCTAGAGATGGCGACCTCTGTTTCCACGCCATCCTTAAGGATGGAGGCCCTCTTTGGCCTGAGCAGAAGGAGTTTTTTTATTGCCCCGCCGGTTTTGCCCCTGGTCCTAGCCTCAAGCATCTTGCCCAGCCTGATAAGGGTAATTATGACTGCTGATGTCTCAAAATATACATGATGCCCGGTGGAAGGGAATATCAGGAGGATAGCGGAATAAAAATAGGCCACGGACGACCCGAGGGCCACAAGCAGATCCATATTTGCGCTTTTGTTCCTTAAGCCTTTCCACCCGCCTGTATAATAATCAAGACCGGTATAAAACTGTACGGGGGTGGCAAGGATCAAAAAGAGCCAATTTACCCATGCTTCATGGCTCCATGCACCTGTAAGCCCAAGGTCCCTTGACATGCTGATACAAAAAAGAGGTAGGGTAAAGATGATTCCTGCTATAAACTTACGCTTCTGGTTTCGGGCCTCCTCTTCCCTGGCAGAGGTCTCCTTATCCTCCATATCGTCAGCAGCTATTATGGCCCCGTATCCCGCATTTTCTATTGCAGCAGCAATGGTTTGAATATCTGTTACTGACTGATCAAAGGTGACCTCTGCCCGCTCTGTTGCAAAATTTACAGATACCCCTGTAACCCCCTGTACCCTTTTTTTGAGTACCCTTTCGATATTCATGGCGCAGTTTACGCAGGACATGCCGGTTATGGGAATGGTGATTTTTGTTTCAACCATTATAGGCCCTCATTTTGTTATACAGCTATTTTAACCATATTTTATTAAAGTAAAAGGGGTGTTGTTTTTAAGTATGGCCTGCCATCCGGAGCTTTATGCGAAGGATGGTCGGGATGACTGGATTTGAACCAGCGACCCCCGCGTCCCGAACGCGGTGCTCTACCAGACTGAGCCACATCCCGATCAGGGGTGTACATATATACTATTAGGGCTTTTCAGGCAAGCTTAAATTGCGCCTATAAGCCCCATAAATTTATGCATTATTTTTGCAGTGGCACCCCATATAATGATCTCTTCATACCTGTATGCAGGGCCTTCATAGGTAAAGGTATCAAAATCAATTGATCGTGGATGCAGGCAGGCATTCTCATAAAAGAAGAGCTCAACAGGGACAGTAATTATCCTTTCCACCTCATGTTGGTTTATTACAAATTCATACGGGTGTGGTATCTTTCCGACAAAGGGGTGGACAATAAAATTTGAGGCAACGGTCAGTTCGTCATCCAGCCGGCCCAGCACCTTTACATCATCAGGCAAAACACCTATCTCTTCATAGGTTTCACGCAGGGCGGTCTCCTCATAATCCCTGTCCATATCCTCAACCGCCCCGCCTGGAAATGATATCTGCCCCTTATGGTGCTCCACCCTGTGTGTTCTCTCGGTAAATACCACCTCATAGCCTTTTTCTGTTTCAAACATGGGAACAAGAACCGCTGCGTGGATCAGGCCACCGTTTTCATTTGCCACCTCTAAAGGCCTTCGCCTGTTCAGCGCCATTTGTATCCGCTCGGTCAGATCCTTCTTCATGTTAGTCGCTTCTGTCACCTCTTTTTTACAAGGATATAGAGATCCCCCTCATGTTTCATACTGCCAGCGGCAAGCTCTGCATATGGCCCGCTTCCCCAGAAGATATCTGCCCTGCCGGTGCCTGTTATGGCCCCGCCTGTATCCTGGTTTATCATAAATCTTGAGAATTTTTGCCACCCCTCTATCTCTCCACTGCTGTTTAGGGCAGGCTTTTCGCTTACAATAAAGCAGAGTGCGCCCCCTGGAAATAGTCTTGAGTCAAGAGCAACTGACCTGCCGGGAGTAAGGGGGACACCTATATTCCCGAGCGGCCCCTCATTTAGTACCCGGAAAAATATGTATGAATCATTATAGTTAAGGGTATCATTTACTATCTCGGGCCTCTCTGTCAAAAGCCTGCGGATACTCTGCATGGTGGTCTCCTCCTTTGTAAGATACCCCTTATCAATAAGGTATTTACCTATGCTTCTGTAACCCCTGCCGTTTGATGAGGCATAACCCACAGGGATAAATGTTCCGTCATCAAGCCTTAGCCGACCAGACCCCTGTATATGAAGGAATGCAACATCAACAGGGTCCTTAAGCCATGCTATTTCAAGACCTCTCTCACTGAGCCTTTTTTCATGCTCTATCTCCATCCTGGAATAATAGGGCAGCACCTTTTTTCCCTCAATCCTGGCAATAATGGTTTCACCCCTGTATTTTTCCCTGAAAAGAGAGAGGTCAATCTTTATAAGGTCATCAGGCATGCGGTATACAGGATATTTGTACTCATCATCAGGCGCCTTTCTGGCATCATAGACCGGTTCAAAATAGCCGGTGAAGAGCACCTTTTTGCTGGTTACCCTGCCTTTAGCCCTGTAAAGATAGAACTGTTTCTTTATCCTATCTCTGAGCTCATCCGGATCTTTTGTATTTTTAATAAGCCCGATCAGGGTATCCTGGCTCTCTATCATGTGATCCCTGCTATAAAGGTCTTCTCCGAATCTGAAGGTTCTCTCCTTTGGGAGCCTCTTCAGATACCTTAGGTTATTTGATATGGCCAGCTCAAAAGAGGCAATATCCATATCATCAATGAAATCCGGATAAAAATAATGCACACGAACGAGTGTATCATAAGGGGTGGCAGCCTCCCTTTTCAGGGCAGGATAACACCCGATTATTAGCATTATGAACAAGAGGGCTAACAGCCATAAGCCTCTGTTTATTATCGTGATAGCAGAAATATTTGTTCTCCTTTCCCTGAGGCAATAAGGTTATAGGTTATCATATCTGTATAAAATAAAGGATACAAGAGAATTTCCAGATGCCATCTTTAATTGTTGTTTATTTTCAACAAAACAATAAAATGTTGCAAAAAAGGAACATGTTTTATACATAATAGTGCAAGATATAATACAAATAAAATAAATTCATAAAATAACATTATGATTTCAGCATGTTAAGGGCAAACATATTAAAGTGGCGGTATCTGGCACCCCCTTTGCAGATTTCCTTTTGACCAATTAGTGAGGGAGATAGTCGTGGGATTCAGGCAACGTACATTGCAGGAGATGATAAGTTGTACAGGGATCGGGCTTCACTCGGGCGAAAAGGTGCATATGACCATCAAGCCCGCCCCGATTGATACCGGTATCCGATTTATCAGAAAGGATATCAGAGGGCAATGTGAGATAAGGGCACAATCTGAGAGTGTTATTAATACCACCTTATGCACTGTAATTGGAAACAGCGGCGCTCATATATCCACCATTGAGCACCTGATGGGCGCCTTTTTCGGCTTCGGCATAGACAATGCCATTATCGAGATAGATGGCCCGGAGGTCCCGATCATGGATGGAAGCGCTGCCCCCTTTATCTTCTTGTTAAAAAGCGCAGGCATAAAGGTTCAGAAAAAACCCAAGGAATTTATTGTTGTTAAAAAGGCGCTCCATGTAAAGGAAGGCAATAAATCCATAACAATAAGGCCATCAAGGGAATTGAAGATATCCTACGCCATAGATTTCCACCACCCACTTATCAGTAAAGAGCAGTATGATTTCACCTTTTCAGGAAGAAGATTTATAGATGAGATCAGCAGGGCGCGCACATTCGGGTTTTTAAAGGATATCGAGAAGCTGAGGCAGGCAGGCCTGGCAAAGGGCGGCTCCCTTGATAACGCCATTGTGATAGATGACTTCAGGGTCCTGAATCAGGATGGGCTCAGATATAATAATGAGTTTGTAAGGCACAAGATACTTGACTTTATGGGCGACATCTCGGTGATGGGCGCCCCAATAATCGGACACTTTATTGTTGATAAGTCAGGTCATTCTCTTAACCACACAATGCTGAAGGAGCTCTCTTCAGATAAAAAATATTTTAAAAGGATAACTCTTGTTGAACCCAATGAGGGAGCAAGGGAGGGTTTTACCATACCGGCCTTCGGGCCTATGGAACCATTGCCAGTGTGAAGCATTGGCAAGCTTTATCCAGCAATTCTTTATAGTATTGCAATTCAGTAGTGCCTTGGCTATCATGGCATCACGTTAAGCCAGCCTGTAATATCCAGTACCGGAAGCACATTAATGGGTTGTGTTGCAGGTTTTTCTATTTCAGGGTTAATTACCGCACAGGGGCGTTAATTTGATGCAAAAATATCAGGAGTCTGCAAGCCAGGACAGAAAGAGACAGAGACGGGAATGGATTGTCATCCTCTGCCTGACCCTTGTAATAATGCCTCTATACTATGTGGGCATAAAATACTTTGATCTGGGCCTTGACCTGCCTGGATCAAACAGCACCCTTATCCTTTTTCTGATCAATATCAATGTAATAATCCTGCTTGGCCTCCTTTATCTTACTGTAAGAAACCTGGTAAAGCTCCTCTTTGAGAGAAAAAAGAGCATCATGGGGGCAAGGCTCAGGAGCAAGCTTGTGCTTGCATTTATACTGCTCTCCCTGATGCCGACCATAATCCTCTTTTTCGTGTCAGCCCAGTTTATATCGAGCTCAATAGAGTACTGGTACAACATCCCGATAGAAAGGTCCCTCAGGAACTCCATAGAGCTGGGGCAGGACTATTATGAAAAGATCTATCAAAAGATATTTAGTTTTGGCAACAATATCAGCCGTATCATAACCTATGAGGGGCTCACTCCCGTTACAAAGAACTCTGACCTGGTGAAATTTGTGAATGACAAGCTTAACCAGTACAGCTTTTCACGGATACAATACTATTCACAGAAGCTGGAGTTGAGGATATCTGTCCAGGATACAAATCTGGATCTGGGTAATTTTACAGGTCCCGGTCAGGAGGAGCTTGAGAGATGTTTCAATACCGCCACTGAGGCCAGGCTAAAAGAATCATCCGATTACGGTGACCTCTTAAGCGGTATCATCCCGGTCTTTTCACGCACAGGCAACAGGGGGGTTGTGGGCCTTATTGTCATAGATGAATTCCTTCCCGCGAAAATCGCCAATAAGCTAAATAGCGTTACCACAGGACTTGATGAGTACCAGCAGTCAAAGATGCTCAAGAGGCCGGTAAAGGCTATACACATGATCCTTCTATCCATAGTGACGCTGCTTATTATCTTTATATCCGTGTGGTTCGGGTTTTATCTCTCAAAGGGCATTACCATACCCATACAGGAGCTTGCTGAAGGGACTGAAAGGATCGCATCCGGTGATTATAACTTTTTTATAGACCTTGAGGCGGCAGATGAGATAGGGGTGCTTGTCAACTCATTCAACAGGATGACTCTTGACCTTAAAAACAGCAAGAAGCAGATCGAGGCTGCAAACGAGGAGCTGATAAAGAGCAACATCGAGATAGAACAGAGGCGCCGATATATGGAGATCGTGCTTACCAATGTAGGCGCAGGGGTTATATCCGCAGATATGGAAGGCAGGCTGCTCACAGTTAATAAATCAGCTGAAAATATGCTGGGAATACAGGCAAGGGATGTTGTGGGAAAAAACTACAGGGAGGTCATGAACCCGGAACAGGTAAGGGTGATTAATGAGTTTCTTTCAGACAAGGGGCTCAGGAAACAGGGTTATGTGCAGAACCAGATAAGGCTTGTGACCGCGGAAAATAAAAGCCTCACACTGATAGTCTCCCTCAATATGTTGAGGGATGAACAGGGGCGATATTCCGGCCTGGTTGCGGTATTTGATGATTTCAGCGAGATAGAAAAGGCGCAGAGGGAGGCCGCATGGCGACAGGTTGCACGACGCATAGCGCATGAGGTAAAAAATCCCCTTACGCCTATACAGCTCTCAGCCCAGCGTATAAAAAAGCGCATAGGGAGCAAGCTTGATAAGGATGATGCGCAGATGCTCAATGAATGTACAGACATGATTGTAAAAGAGACAGAGGTGCTTAAAAGGCTTGTAAACGAATTTTCCACCTATGCCAGGATGCCGACGATCAGCCCTGCACCAGCAGATTTGAATAGGACTGTCAGGGAGGCGGTTCTCCTTTATAAGGAAACGCAGAATAATGTGACAGTATCATTAAGTGATAGAGCCACTGTGCCTGTGTTCAGTTTTGATAATGAGCAGATAAAAAGGGTCATGATAAACCTGCTTGATAATGCGATTACAGCAGCAGGCCCGGGTGGCGAGGTCAAGGTAAACCTGACATATGATAGAGAGCTTGATGTGGCAAGGATAGAGGTTGCTGATAATGGCGAGGGGGTGCCTGATGAGGACAAAAAGAGGATATTCGAGCCATATTTTTCAACCAAGAGTCACGGGACAGGCCTCGGCCTTGCCATTGTGAACCAGATCATTAAGGATCACAGGGGCTTTATTGATGTGGTGGACAATCACCCGAAGGGGACACGCTTTATAGTTGAACTGCCTGTAAGCGTGTAAAAGGGGAATATGATGTGTCTACTGAAACCGTGTCATACCTATTATAGAGGGTAAGATTGCGCAGAACTGACTGGTCACAGATTCATGAGGCAAAGGGTTTTCATCTATATTCTCTTCCCCTTGCCTTTTTATCATTTCTATATGGAATTGGTATACGGGCGAGGAATCTTGCGCTAAAGAACAGGGGGAAAAGGCTCCCGGGTTTTGTCTTAAGCATAGGCAATATAACTAGCGGTGGCACAGGAAAGACGCCCGCTGTTATTATGGTTGCAGCATGGGCAAAGGCACAGGGATACAGGGTGGCTGTGCTTTCACGCGGGTATGGCGGTAAGATAAAAAAAGGGGTACAGGTTGTTTCCGATGGAAAGGGTATCCTTGTCGGGCCTGAGATTTCAGGTGATGAACCCTGGCTTATTGCAGGGTCATTAAAGGATGTGCCTGTTGTTGTATCCCTCTCCAGATACCTTGCAGGCATGGAGGCAAAAAAGAGGTTTGATACAGAATTTTTTATACTTGATGACGGGTTCCAGCATATCCGCATTGAGCGTGATCTGGATATAGTGCTTGCCGATGCAAAAAGCCCCTTCGGAAACGGGCACCTCTTGCCCTGGGGGCCATTAAGGGAGCCTCTTTCCGGGTTGGGGCGGGCTGATATAATTGTATTTACCCGTTCCAGAGGCGTTTTACCCTGCTGCAAAAATCCCTATATTGCCAATAAGCCTCTTTTTTCAGGCGACCACCTGCCTGATAAAATTATCTATCCCTGCACTGGCGAGGAGCATGAACTTTCCACTGTCAGGGGCAAGACTGCAATAGCCTTTTCAGGTATTGCAAGGCCTGAATCATTCAGAAAAGGCCTTGAAGATTTAGGGGTAAAAATATTATCATTCAGGGCATTTGGGGATCATTACCCTTTTACCAGGGAAGATCTCATTAAACTCGAAGAGGAGAGAAGGGCCATAAGGGCTGAGATGCTTATCACCACGGAAAAGGACTGGTCCAGGGTTAGGGGTATTGTGTTTGATGAAAAGAATATTGCGCTTCTTTCCATTAAGTTTGTTATTAAGCCTGATGAACAGCTATTTTTCAGCTATATAAAGGAGATGGCCAACAGGGCGCTTGGACATTAGGCTGTTGATTAAAGCAGAAAATCTAAAGAAAATGAAAAGGAGAATAATACATGGCGCTGAGCAGGGAATTAATGGAGATACTCGCCTGCCCAAGGTGCAAGGGCGAGGTGCACCTTAATGACAAGGGGGATATGCTCATATGTGACAGGTGCAGGCTCCTCTATGAGATAAAAGATGACATACCGGTTATGCTTATTGATGATGCAAAGCCTTTTTAGACACTAAAAAATACACCCGTTTTTCTATTTCGGAATTATTTATTCTTAATTGCAAAAAAGAGGAACAATTAATTCCGCTATACTCTATCCTGTATTAGTAAAGGGTCTTGATATCAACAGATGGATTAAAGACCCTGTTATGTTATGTATACAAAATAAAACAGGAATTTTTTGTTCTATCTTTTTTACCATGATCTTATTTGCTTAATAAATTCAGTAAGATACTGGTTGGCACGCCGAATGCAATGAGTGTCACAAGATTTTTATTTTATATTAAAACCAATTAAAAGGGAGAGAAGATGAAATTTGATACAGTTATCACGGAGGACTTTGAGCCTCCCAGTATTGGCGTAATGCCTGTTTCACCTGAAAAGGCATTACATTCAAAAGCTAAAGTAACTACCCTCCGACGTGTTTATAGTTCTCCAAAATTTAAAACAGGCCAGAAAACAGTATTATTCAGAAAAAAATATTTTCCCGAGGTCGCATCTGTTGAATGGAATAACTGGCAGTGGCAGCTCAGGAACAGGATCCGTGATCTTGAGAGCCTGAAGCAGATCATTAATCTTAGTGATGATGAGATAAAGGCCATTGGTCTATCCGCGAGCGGTTTGCCGCTTAACATTACCCCATATTATGCAAGCCTTATTGACAGGGATAACCCTGATCACCCCATCAGAAAGGCTGTGGTCCCGGTAACGGCAGAGTCTATCCTCTCTTATGGCGAGGATGAAGACCCCCTTCACGAAGATTCTGACAGCCCTGTGCACGGTCTTGTTCACAGGTATCCTGACAGGGTGCTCTTTCTTGTGACTGACTTCTGCTCAAGTTACTGCAGGTACTGCACACGCTCGCGCATGGTGGGTATGAGCCAGTCTCCTGTCTCTGATAAAAGCAGGTGGGAAAAGGCTATTAACTATATCAGCGGGAATAAATCTATAAGAGATGTCCTCCTCTCAGGAGGAGATCCTCTCACCCTTTCAGACGAATCACTTGAATGGCTTCTTTCTAGCTTAAGAAAGATCGATCATGTGGAGATGATCAGGATCGGCACAAAGGTGCCTGTTGTCCTGCCACAGAGAATTACGCCATCATTAACTAGGATGCTCAAGAAATACCACCCTCTATGGATGAGCATCCATTTTACACACCCTGAGGAGCTGACACCGGAGACAGCACAGGCCTGCGAGAGGCTTGCAGATGCGGGTATCCCCCTGGGAAGCCAGACAGTTCTGCTTTCCGGCATTAATGATAATGTGGAGACCATCAAATCGCTTGTTCATGGCCTTTTAAAGATCAGGGTAAAGCCATATTATCTTTACCAGTGCGATCCTATACCCGGTTCAGGTCATGTGCGCACATCCGTGGAAAAGGGGCTTGAGATCATTAACGGGCTCAGGGGGCATACAACCGGTTATGCGATCCCGACCTATGTTATAGACGCCCCTGGCGGTGGAGGCAAAATACCGCTTCTTCCTGACTATATTACAGGAAGGGATGGTGATGACCTGCTCCTTACCAATTACAAGGGTGGCCAATACCGTTATCCTGACCCGGGTGGAATGATTGGGTTTAATGGATACCGCTTCAAGGGCGGGCCAGCAAGGGAACAGGTGCCTGTGCCATGAGGGTAGGCTTAACCTATGATTTAAAAGAGTATTATCTGGCACACGGCATGAGCAAGGAGGATGCAGCGGAGTTTGACAGCCCGGATACTATAGAGGGGATTGAAAGCTCCCTGAAAAACCTCGGATTTGAGACAGACCGTATAGGCAATATATTTGAGCTTACCCAGCGGCTTGTTGCAGGTGACCGGTGGGACATGGTTTTCAATATAGCAGAAGGGATAAAGGGTTTTGCCAGAGAGGCCCAGATCCCGGCACTGCTCGATGCATATGATATCCCTTACACCTTTTCTGATCCAATGGTGCTTGGTCTTACCCTTCACAAGGGTATGACCAAGCATGTTATCAGGGATATAGGCCTGCCCACACCTGATTTTCAGGTGATAAACACCCTGGCCGACCTTGATAAATGCACGATGGCCTTTCCCCTCTTTGCAAAGCCTGTTGCAGAGGGAACAGGCAAGGGCATAGGGCCTGATTCAAAGATCAGTGACAGAAAAGGGCTCTATAATGCATGTAAATGGATACTGGATACCTTTAAGCAGCCTGCCATTCTTGAGGCGTATCTTCCGGGAAGGGAGTTCACGGTTGGTATCACGGGCACAGGCGATAAGGCCGCCTCAACAGGGGTAATGGAGGTTATCCTGCATAAGGATAAGGGCGCTGAGCCGGATGCCTACTCCTATTTAAACAAACAGCTTTTTGAAACAAGGGTAGAATACAGGGCGGTAAATGACCCGGAGGCAATGAGGGCGATTGAAACCTCTCTTGCTGCATGGCGGGGACTGGGCTGTCGTGATGGTGGCCGTATTGATCTGAGGTCAGATAAAAATGGCGTGCCCAATTTTCTTGAGGTAAATCCCCTTGCAGGGCTGAATCCGGTAATTTCAGACCTCCCCATACTTTGCGGGCTCAACGGCATAAGTTACCAGGAGCTTATAAAACGCATCATGGATTCAGCGCTTGAAAGAATAGATACCTACTCATGTAAAAGCGCAAAACAGTAATGAAAATAACCATTGTTTATGACAAACCAGCATCCGGGGATACAAGAGATATCTCCCCGGACCATGCTGATGTGTTGATTCAGGCTCAGAGTGTAACGGATGCCCTTGTCTCAATGAAGCATGAAGTCAGCGAGTCTGGTTTTGATCTCAATCTTGGCAGATTTAAAGACATGATAAGCCATACTGGCCCGGATCTCATTTTCAATCTTGTTGAATCTGTTGGTGGCATAGGAAGCCTGATACACCTTGCCCCTGCCCTTTTTGACACCCTGAAGATCCCATATACCGGCTCAAAGACAGATGCAATCTATAAAACCTCGAATAAACTCTTTGCAAAGGAGCTCTTAAAGGCTAAGGGCATACCTACCCCTGCCTATTTTTCGGTTGATGACCTGAAAGGCAGCGGTATCTCAGTTAATGGCGAGTATATAATCAAATCGGTGTGGGAACATGCCTCTATCGGGCTTGATGACTCCTCTATTGTAATGGCTGCATCTGCCGGAGAACTCATTAATGAGATGGAAAAAAGGAGGAGTTCTCTAGGGGGCCTCTGTCTTGCGGAACAGTACATAGATGGCAGGGAGTTCAATATCTCCATGCTTGCAGGGCCAGGCGGGCCGGAGGTGCTGCCACCGGCTGAGATAAGGTTCCTATCATATGGCAGAAATAAAAAGAAGATTGTCGGCTATGATGCAAAATGGGCAGAACATACATTTGAATACTCTAACACAGTAAGGTCTTTTGATTTTACAGCGGATGATTTTCCCCTTCTTCATAAACTAAAGGAGCTCTCCATAAAATGCTGGCACTTATTTCGCATGAATGGATACTGCCGGGTGGATTTCAGGGTTGATACGGCCAATAATCCATATGTGCTTGAAGTGAATGCCAACCCCTGTATCTCACCCGATGCAGGATTCATGGCGGCTGCCGGTCAGGCAGGTCTAAATGCATTTGATGTAATAAAAAGAATAATCAATGATGCAATGGCGCATTCATAATCGGACAGAGATGATAAGCAAAGAAAATTCATACAAAAACAGGATTACATGGCGTGAAGAGCCGGTCTCTACAGATATTGGCGATATCGTTGAGATAGTAAAATCAACAGGATTTTTTAATGATGAAGAGCTTGATGTGGCCGCTGAACTTGTTGAGGAGCGGCTTACAAGGGGAACTGCAAGCGGCTACTATTTTCTATTCATGGAGCTTGATAAAAAGGTTACAGGCTATTCATGCTATGGCCCGATCCCTGGCACCCTTACGAGCTTTGATCTCTACTGGATTGCCGTACATAATGAATTAAGGGGGATGGGCCTTGGAAAGGTCATTATGGAGAGGACAGAAAAGGAGATAGCCAGAATGGGCGGAAACCAGATATATGTTGAAACCTCTTCAAGGGATCTCTATATCCCGACCCGGAAATTTTATGAAAGATGCGGATACATTGCAGAGGCACGGTTAAAGGATTTTTATGCGCCAGGAGATGACAAGATTATTTATGTAAAAAGCATAAGCGAACATATCGTTCCGCAGGGGCGAAAAATCTTTCGCCCATAAAATAACAGGATACCTATAACATATTTTTTGATCATTGTTCTGCCATGAGATTATCAGAGCGATGATTATAAAATTTGATAAATGCCTGTTATATCCTGAGCAAATACCTTGATAAGGAAGATATTGATGGGATAAAGGACGATGGTAAACAGCGGGCATAATTTTGCCTTAAAACTTCTGGCATGCTTCATTCTATTTTGCCAATATTTCCCCCAACCCATGTTGCCCCACCAAAAAATGAGATCAGGGCTTTTTTCAGATTGTCTGAAGTCAAGAACTCATAAATCTGCCCGTCATAAACCCTGCACCCTATTGATTCCGCTATGGCAATTATGTTTTTCAGTACTTGAATGAAATCATCAGGGTCTGCGGCCCATGAAAGCCGTATATCTGCCCAGCTGCCCTTTGGAGATTAGCCTCTTTTTTAAAGACAGATATATGGGGGTAGTATTCACCGAGGTTACCGTGTCGCATTGGAATGTGTGTCTCTTAATATCTTTTGGCGTTCTCTGAAATAGAGGCATCCTTGTAATATTCTTCAATTACGGTTGAACCCTGATTGACTAATCTTTTCATCACCTCTTCATGTGTGATGCCCGGTTCATCAAAAATGAAATCAAGATAATATCCCATAGACCCTCCTTATAACATTGATAATGGCATGTTAAGAATCTCCTCAATCCCCGGTGAAAGATATATCTCTCTCTTTACCTCTATCATTCTCAATGCCTGTTTACTTGTAATACCATAATCCTCTTCACTAATGATTATCCTTATCTCATTTTTCTTTACCTTACCTGTTTCTTCCCTGATAACCTGTTCCAGGTAATCCTAATCCGACTTTAACCGGCCAGCCTCTTTTTCGAGTCCTGATTTTTCCTGTGCATGTGTTTCTACATTAACTCTAAAGGCAATTTAAAAAATAGTGGTTATTTTCGCAACGTTTTTCTGTAACAGGAGATTGACCTTTATTATGACTAAAATGAGCGGTAATTCCCTGTCCGCCCAAGAGCCTCTCTCTTTTTATGGTTGCTGTCAGATGAAGAGGCCTGAATGAATTATTTTCAATAAGTTCAAGATTTAAATTTTTAATTATACCTTTTTGGTTTTTTGATAGCCCTTTTAAACCAGATATTAGAGGTATCGTTACACCACTAGGCTCAGAACCTGAAGGGATTCTGGGAAGCATAGACCCTAATCCCTTATCAGTAAATTTTTCACATATTTTCTTAAACCTGATTTTGTACCTGGCTAATATGTCTTGTGCAAAAAGGCCTTCAAGCTGACCAATGGCAAGGGATGCTATAAGCGGGTGCATCCTGAAATTCATGGATACCCCATCGATAGAATCACGAAGCTGTTTATTATCTATGTCACGGTGATTGCGAAGCGGGTGCTGCGAAAAGGCCACAGCCTTTTCATAAAGCCTTCTTGTCCTGCATATGAGCGCCCCTCCATCGCCAACTGAAAAGAGCTTACCTCTCCCAAAGCTGAATGCCGTAAAATCGCCATAGGCACCAATGCCCTTATTCTTAACTTTTGCCCCGAATCCCTGGGCCGCATCATATATAAGCGTGCATTTAAAATTTCTTGCTATCTTTCCCAGTGCCTCCACATTAGCAGGATAGCCAAAAAGATGCACACCAATAATAGCCTTTGTCCTTTTTGAGATAAGCCTTTCCACTGATTCAGGAGAAATTGTGACACTATCTTCATCAACATCTGCAAATACCGGTGTTGCGCCTGCTATGATAACAGGCGTTAAGGTCTGGGGCCAGGTATATGAGGGGAGTATGACCTCATCCCCATGCTTTACCCCTGAGGCCATCAAAGCCGTAAAGATAGCACAGGTTGCATTATTAACGGCAACAGCATATTTGCCATCAACAGCCCTTGAGAATATATCCTCAAATTCCTCTATAGGCCCCCTCCCGCCAATACTGCTTAAATAGTCCCAGTCAGTCTCAGCCTTTTCCAGATCCCTTTTTAGCCTTTGAATTGCTTCTGGGCTCAGAAGTTTATTTTTTCGGGTCATTGATTACCTCATCATCCTTTGTGAATAGAGCGCCACTTCAAGTTCGCGTATCCTTTCAGATAATTTCACACTATCCACATAGCCGGTCCATGGGTCTACAATATCTTTAAGATAATCAGGTATCTCATAGTCAGGCCGCATACCGTTAAGCCCCATCCAGGGGAACAGGGATGAAAAACTCACCATCTCTACTGCCTTTAAAGCTATGTATTCATGCTGGGCACGGTCATAAGTGATCTTATAATCCTGAGCAGCCCCCAAAATATGACGATTAGACATAATAGAACCGGTTTCACCGGTTTCATAATCCGCCCTCTGGGCTGCAAATGTAATGATCTCCAGAAGCCCTCTTACTGTGGGCCGGTACAGACTCGGGAGTCCGGCAACGGCCTTAAGATCAACATCTTCTGCAAGCCTTCTTTTTAACTGACCAGCTAAAAAAGGCATAATCTGGACAACCTCCCTGGGTGTTGGGTGCAGAAATGGTATAATCACCTGGAATCTGTCCAGCATGGCAGAGTCCAGCAGATCAGGCCTGTTGGATGTGCCTATCCACAGGTTTGTGCCCCTGTTTTTCTGAGAAGATCCAAGGGCCTCCCAGAAGCGCTGTGACATCCGATTTGTTGTTCCGCTGTCCCCTGATGCGCCAGTGCCTCGCTGTCCTATCCACTGATCAATCTCCTCTATCAAAACCACACAGGGAGAAAGGCTGTCAACAATACTCAGTACCCTTTCAAGATTTGCCTCAGACTGGCCAACAAAAGGCCCATGGAGGTTACGGATAATAAGCATGGGGAGATTGAGCTCCCTGGCGAGTGTCCCGCAGAGTTTGGACTTTCCAGCCCCAGGCACTCCCGCGAGTATCATGGCATATGGCACAGCAGGCGACCCGTTCTGGAACATCCACTTCAGAAACTTAAAATACTCCTTGGTTGATTCAAGCCCTGCTATGGATTCAAAACCCTCTTCAGGCTCTATAACCTCCACAAGCCCGCCTGCCATCTCTTTAATGGCATTTGATTTTATGACCTGTATATCGTTTCTGTATATCTCAGAATCCGTCTTTGCCCGGAACAGGGTCTCAAGGTCAGTAAGTCTCAATCCATTTGACACCCTTACCAGTTCATCCCTGGTAAATCCATCCTCAAGGGTACCGTATCTTCGTGAAGACCCTTGCATTCCATCAAGAAAATACTTTATAAATTCTCTTCTTATATCTTCATCAGGCAAAGGCACCTCTATTGTTCTATAGACCCCTGAGCGCGTTAGCAGGGAGTTTACACCACCTTCATATGAAATAAGCACCACAATATTTCCTGCCTGACGTATGCTATCGTCTGAGCCCCAGCGGTGCAGGGTCTCAAGCACGGTCTGCTGTTCAGGCTGTAAAAATACATTTCCATCACATGTGGGGGCCAGGAGATCGGCATACTGCACAAAAAGCGCTGTCTTAATATCATTTCTCCTCAAAATAGGGGTGCACTGAGTCAGACCCTGCTGACCACCTTTTTGATTAAAGGGGTTTGTGCCCTTTGCATTAGAACCAGGGGGGATAATCTCCTGTACACCCTTCATACCGCAGCTATAAATCCCGCAATGAAAACCCTGCCTGCCTAAATATGAGGCTAAAGCTAGATGCAGGCTTGCAGGAGCAATACCCTCCTCAGGAAAAAGCTGGCGGTCATTGGTATTAAATTCCATGATAAATCCTGTCTTTCCTCCACGTATACCTTCTTCAATCATTTTTACAACACTGGGCCTCATAGTCATCCTCCTTTTCTATCTTCCTATCATTCTTCGCGTTCTGCTCAAGGCAAACAGATGCCTCCGATTATTTTTATTTAATGGGTTAAAGGTGATTTCCCTGGCAGCCTCCTGGCTAAGCACACCTCCCTCTTTTTTTCCGTGATGTATACCCCTTAAGTCATCCATAACAACCCCTGATTCAGAAAGCCTTCCTGTTAACTGATCAAGCTCTTTATTGCATGCCCCTCCTTCAAAACCTGCCATATCAATGCTCAGGGTACCTGATTTATCTATGCAGGCCGCAATAGAGAGGTCTTGCTTTACTCCGCGCACAAGCACGCCCGAGGTTTTTGATTTTATACGCACATCATATCCAAGGGCTTCCAGACATGCCTGTGTCTTTTCTTTTAATATATCCCTCTCAACCCCTGTGATCCGGTTATGTGCAGACCTGACTGCCTCTGTGAGTTTACCCAGAATAGCCTCACTATTAAGATGAGTCTCCTTCATTGGTTTTTCTCCTGTCACACCACATTTCCCCTGTTCAAGAAACCGTTTTTCCTCTGGTAAAAGTTCCGATAAAACAAGCGCCCCAAGAATCGAATGCCCCTTTTCATGGAGCGCCTCATAAAGTGCCTTTGCCCTTGCGAGGCTGTTGTCTTTTAAAGAAGGCACTGAGTAAGGAGAATCAGGAATAACCGGATTAAGGTTGTAATCGAACAGATGCCTTGAAATACTCTCGCCAAGCGCCTTAACCCTCTCATTGCAGCAGATTAACTCTGCCTTGTATAATACAAGCTCCTCATTACTTATGGAAAGCCTTGTTACAGCCTCAGTTAATGCCTTTAACCTAAGCCTTATTTTGCGTGGAGGTATATAATTTGACATCTTTATCTCCTTCTCTTTTAAGCAAGCGGGTTCCAGTTTGCATCACCCGTTTTATAAAGAGGTTCTTCTGTAATAGTTTGCCTTGTGCCTTCTGTATTTTCCTCAGAACCGGCATGATCCGCCCCTGTCTCAATCCTGTTATCTGTTACAAAGGTTTCAGGCATGGTCTGTGTCGTGTTAATTTCTGTATTCTGCCTCTGAAACATAAACTGCCTTATGCGGTCTCCTACCCTTATAAAGATATCAAAAAGGCCCATTACCCAGCCGTATACATTGTTTAATACCGTTACCACACCATGGCTTATCATCCAGATGATACCTGCTGGAACAATGACCATACACAGCAGGAAAAGCTTTACAATCATGGCCATCATGGGAAGTGCTCCTACAAAACTCGGGCCTGCCGCAAATGCAGATATCAAAGGCACACCCACCATAACTGTCTTTAGACTGTTATTGTAACTGTCAGCATAATCCTTTTCACCTGTGTTTAAATATGTTGCAGACTCTGTATCAGCTAATCTGTTTTCAGGATTATTTGATGCAGGCAAGGCTGCTGAAGGCATATAAAGATCTGCCGGATCTGTACTTAGCTTTTCTGCGGAATCCTCCTGTGCCTCTATAGCCTTTATAGCCTGATAGCGGAGCAAACCACCCCAGCCAAGAAGCAATATTGTTGCAAGTGCACCGATAATAAACAGGATAATAAAAATTATTCTTTTTAACCTGCCCAGGTTTTCAGGTGAAAAATATTTGGTTGTGTGGGTCATGCCAAGTGTATCAAAGAGGAGCAGGGGAAATATAACCGCTGCAATAACAAGGTCAATGGCCATAAGCTCTTCTGTGCTGAAGGGCAGAGATTCCAAAACACTGTAGGTATCAACACCGAATATGGACTGGAATGTGACAAGGAGTATGGCAAATGAGACAAGGATGCCCGTGATAGAGCAGATAGAGAGAAGCAGGGCGCCTGCAATCCTCTGTATGCCATGCTCGCCTGTCAGGCCTACAGACTGAGCAGACCTTGTCATAAACCCGTATGTATACCGTATTACCCGAAAACTGCCGTCACGCAAAAGCGTAGGCAAAGCAAGCAACACCCTGAAAGGGCCTGCAAGTATGTCCCTCACTGTATCACCCGATGACAGGATAGTAAGAAGCACCACAACACCTGCGATTACGCCGATGATCTTTATAACAAGTAAAAGGGTCTCCATGTTATAAGCCTCCCAGTTGAAATGGTTCATCCATGGGTATAAAACGTACAGAGGAAGCCCCATGAGAAACAAGGTAATCAGACCACTGTTTTTTCATCGCCACATCATCCTTGCCGGTCTGATATGCCATGATGTTTACAACTGCATTGCTGAGTGCAATCTCATAGCCCTTCTCTTTACCCGCATCATCTTCCATGTCTGTAAGCAATATAAGGAGAGGGTCTCTATCAGGAGAAAGTTTAAACCTCTCACCGGCACTGTAGATGGCACCATATATATCGGTCAGGTTTGATGCCGGAGAAACAGCCTCCATAACCGCCTTTATCGCCTGCTTCCGAAGCCTGATATTCTTTGCCTTGGTTACTTCCATTTTCCTTTTGGTCTTAACATCAAAGGCATTTTTTACACTGACTTCTTCGGGAAGCAGCAATGATACAATGCTGAAGTTGTCTTTTGCCGAGTCATGGGATATCCACCGCACATAAACCTTTGCCCCTTCAGGCAGTTCAGCAAGGATATCCCCCACAGTCCTTTTTGCCTGATCCAGGTACTTGTAGCTCTTGCTCCCGTCTATCAGAATAACTGCCACAGCCGGGCGCACAGACACCGAGGCTTCAGCCTTATGCTCGATCTTCTGGCACCCGGTCATAACTGTTACAAAAACAGTAAAAATAGCCGTCACCAGATATCTTGAAAATCCTTTATTAGTTTTAAGCTCCATAGAAATCCCTCCCTTGCTTATTGAAAATTGCGATCCTGTAAAAACAAGACGCAAAAATCAGAAGGATATTTCCTGGATTAATGAAAAAAAGAGTTGATCAAAAAAAATAATCTACGGGGCAGGTCTGGATGAAGATTAAAACGAGGGGATGATGCCGGATATCGTGGCGCCCACAGGAAGGGGTGACTGAAATCATAGAACAAATCCAGCAGCACATTTTTATATAGGTCAGGAAATGACTCTTAAAGATTGCTTCTTTGCCTCAGTCGCAAGCGATTTATCAAGGGTTAGAAGGTAACCATTGTTTCGTCTGGCAAGGACAAGATAGAACATATCATATACTGGTTTGCCTACTTTACATCCTAATGAAAACGCCTCCCTGTATAATGCCCGGTCATCACAATATTCATCAGGCAGGTCTACAGCATACTCAATTGCCTTCTCACACTGCTCCAAAGGGAGATTGCCAAATTTGTAATACTTCCAAAATACATTACTGACTTCGGCTATGAAAAGTCCAGGAGCCATTATCCAGTCAGACTCTGTAAGATAATTTTCAAAGGTTTTGCTGTTTTTTCTCTGTAAAACAATTTTTATTGCAGCGCTCGCATCAAGTATTATTATCAACGGCTTCTATCCTCCCTGATAAGTTTAACAGGATCTGGAAGGGTTGACTCATTGCTTAATATAGGCGTTTCTTTTATTTTTTTTAGCAAAACTTCTCTTCTTTTTTTAGGATTTACCTCTATATCAAGGCCTTTTGCCAGGGTGGCAACAGCCTGCTGTGCAAGGCTTCTGTTTTCTTTTTTGGCCTCCTCCTGTAGTTTAATGTATATCTGCTCGGGCAATTCCCTTACCTGTAATGATGTCATATTAAACCTCACTTGTTTTATTGAGTTCAAATATTAATGCAATTTTCATCAAAATGCAAGCGGCAGAAAATAGGCCTTAATGATATTAAGAAACTGCAATAGACAAGCAGCCCTCTGACCTCTGCGCCATGCGCCACACACGACTAAAAGGGGCATTAGCCCCAGTCACCCTAATTCTCTTTTTGACAGTAAAACATAATAGCCTACAGTCTAAATATATCGCAATCGCCCGCCAGATTTATCAATAATAAGGATAGGGGCCCTTTTTTTCACAGGCAGTCTCACTTAACTGCCTTGATGGGCAATATTTTCAGCCCAGGGTTTAATTTTCAAAATTACTTTCATGAGGTTCTTTTCTGCTACTTCTGTATCATATGCTGCCTGGGCGCGCAACCAGTAGCCATTTGATAAACCAAAAAAACGACATAGCCGTAAATCTGTGTCTGCTGTTATGGAACGCCTGCCGGCAATAATTTCACCAATCCTCTGAGCGGGGACATCAATTTCCTTTGCCAACCGATACTGACTGATACCCATTGGTTTAAGAAATTCTTCGAGAAGGATTTCGCCAGGAGTAACTGGTTTGAGTTTTTTCATGATTAAATCTCCTTAATGATAATCGACAATTTCAACATCATCCGCACCAGCATTTGACCAGAAAAAGCAGATGCGCCATTGCTCATTTATGCGAATGCTATATTGACCCGAACGGTTTCCTTTTAACGCCTCAAGGTGATTTCCGGGTGGAATTCTTAAGTCATCAATTCTATTAGAGATTTCAAGCTGCCGGAGTTTACGGCGCGCAATATTTTCAATATTCACGAAACGCTTTACCCGCTGACCGGTTGAAAGGGCTTTTGTCTCTTTACATTTAAATGAATTGATCATGGAAAATAATAACGTATGACATGATTAACGTCAAGTGTGATTATCGTTGTTATATCTAAAGGCTCTGATTATCTCTCCTACGATAGGCACAGAGCGCAAAGCGCAAAGCGTCTGGAGATGGTCGCAATCGCCCGAAGGCTCTGATTATCTCTCCAACTGCCCCCCTTTTTTACTTTGTTTTTCGGCATGTTACAAGGCCAAAAACGGTAAGGTGCATAAAACCTTAATAAAACACCTGGCAATTACCAACCCAAAATATCATTATTTTGCTGTAATCCCTTTAAAAACAGCATGTTACCCCAAAACGGTAACCTCGCCTGGTTTTTATCCTTTTCACGATCTCCACTAAATTACAATAACATCAGGGTCTTGCACCACTTTTCCATAACCTATAATATCTATTTTACTTGTACATGTTTCACACAAAAAATATAGCCTGACACTGTCTTCTTCCATATTTATTACCTTTTCTATCCTTTGTTTCAGCCGTTTTAATTTATCGTTTTCCACCCTTGCCTCAAAAACTGATAAATGTACCCTTTCGCCATAATCCTTTAATATCTTGGCTACCTTGTTTCTTCGCTTGTTGTCAGGGATATCATAACTTATTGCATAAAACATATTTACCTACCATTTGAAAAGATATGGTTCATAATTCGTTCCTTCTGATATGGCCTTTTTCAGCCTTTCTGCCTGCCTCTTAAAAAGCATTCTGTAATTTGTCATAGATTTTTCATCATCAACAGCTATTGGCCGTGTAATAAAATGTTCATATTCAATAAAGTATCTCTTTCTTGCATCATCCTTCAGGTACATAGCGCCAGTCGGCTGGTGTGAAAAAAAGTCATCCTCCTTAAGAACACGGTTGTTAATGAGGTTAAGGGTAAGCCTGTCAATTAGAGGGGTGCGGAACTCTTCCATGAGGTCAGATGCAAGTGTTGCATGGCCATATCTGGGCTCATGATAAAAACCAAGGTAGGGATCAAAACCCATGCCATCCAGAAGCGATTCTATCTCATTATAAATAAGTGTATATCCGAATGAAAGTAATGCATTCACAGGGTCAGTTGCCGGCCTTTTTTTGCGCCCATTAAACTCAAATGTATGAAGGAGCATATTTGAAAAGAGGTCAAAATATATTGCAGCCGCAGCGCCTTCGTTACCAAGCAGAGATTCAAGCTCCTTTACAGATTCTATATTTTCAGACATAGCCGCAAGTCTTTGAATCTGGTTTTCAGGGCATTTACCCGTATGGTTATGGTTAAACTCCCGCACAAACTCAAGTGCATTACTGAGTTTTGCCCTTACAAATACCTTTGCCAATGCGAGGGAAAAGGAAGGGTCAGCCTGAAGGGCATATTGCTTTTGTCTGAGAATAACATTTTTATTCAAGGGCGATGTGATCTGACCAAGCAGTTTGCCATGCCTGGTAAAAATGGCCATCTCAACACCCTGCTGAAACATCAGTTGAACCGCCTGTGTTGTAAACTGCACATTACCGAATATAAGCACCCCTTGAACCTTGTTAGCTGGGATATCCAGAAGGGTGCTATCATCCTTTTCTACAATAAGGCGCTCTCCGGATTTTTTGAGCACTGACCCCTGTTCAGTGATGTATATAAAGGCCATATATACTCCTTATTAACAGGTTTGGCTGAATCTGAGTCCTTGAAGTTTGCTGTATATCAAAATGGGTTAGTTGTCAGTAGTCCGCCCAGTATAAGAAAATCCATTATTCAGGATTATAAACCTGGAAAAATTTTTCGGCGATATTTATTAATTTTATATCTGATGTAACAAATACATCGACAGGAAAAAGGTTATGTGCAGTAATGGCAGCGGCTAACTGAATTGAATCAAGTGTTGAAAGGCCCAATGTGACGGCCTCCTTTTTCAGTAACTCAATTGCAGTTGATTTCACTATATTATCGACTTCTATAAGATTGAACATGTAGACATCATCTTCGAATGACGAGAAGACATTTTGTGCCTTTTTAGGTGATATCTCTTTTTTGCGTACCCTTTTTAAAAATGCCGAATAAAATTCAATCCTGGCAATATCTGAAATAGTCAAAACAAGGTCATCTGCGTTCTTGTCAAGAAGCTCTACAAGGTTATCTGTTCCTGCTTCTGCATGATAAAGCTTAATCAAGGCGTTTGAATCAAGAAACAGGTTCATTATCTCTCTCTTTCAGCAATAATATCGTCAGCAAGATTGCCTTTAATCCCTTTTGTTAATTTACGGGTCTTTGAAAAAGACATGGAGGGCAGGTCAACCTTTGGTATTAAGACAACTTTAACCTTTGTATTTTCCTTTAATGGGATCTTATTTAATATGATCCGGCCGTTTTTGATAGATGATTCAGCTATGAACTGTGTCATGTTGATCTCCTTTTGAATCGAACATTGTTATAGTCTATGATTTTATTATAAATTATCAAATAGTAAACTGTTTTATTTTAACCGGTACAAAATTCATGATTTAACAGAGCATGGCAATATTATAAAGCACTATTTTAAGAATCACGCCTTTTTGACTTTTCAACTTCTGACCTTCGGGCTTTCAGATATCCCAGGAGGTCAAAAGGGGGTGGCATATAAAGAATCTTTTTTGTTCTGGGAGCACGATCGAATGGAACAAAGATAGAATCCTGCATGAAGACTACACCAAGGAATTTAAACCCGCTTTTAAATTCTGTAATGTGGGTATCCTCTTCATCCAGGGTAAGCTCCATTTGATTGAGCATATCTTCTGTAAGCTCAAGGGCCTTTTCTGCATCACTATATGATTTGGAAAGTATGATAAAATCAACCGAATAGCGGACAAGCTTGAAGCCATTAGAGATCATAGCCTCATCAAATTCATCCAAGAAAAGATTGGCCAGCATGGGTGAGATTACGGTTCCCTGGGGTATGCCTTTTTCAAGCTTATATACCTGTCTGCCGTCGTATATCTCTGCCCTTACCCATTGTTCGATCAATTTTATGACTTTTTCATCCGGGATGAGACAGGCTACCTTTGTCATAAGGAGGTCATGATTGATGTTGTCAAAATAGGAGTCTATGTCCGCCTCAACAACATACCTGTACCCCTGCTCCCTCAGATCACGAATGCGGAACACGGCCTGTTTAACAGACCTCCCCTTGCGGTAGGCGAAACTTACATCCTCAAACTCGGATTCAAAAAGAGGTTCAGCAATATTCAGGACTGCCGCCTGCAACACTCTATCTTTCACACAGGGGACTGTGAGGGAGCGAGGCGAGCCATCGTTTTTTGAGACAAGAAATTTTAAAAGAGGGAGAGGCGTATACCGGCCTTCATCCAATTCCAGGGCCAGCATGGATAGATTAAATCCTAAATTTTTTCTGTATTCCCCTATGCTGACGCCATCAATACCTGCCATGCCGTGTGATGCCTGAACACGGGCAAAGGCGACATGCAGGTTACCCATTTTGATAATTTCATCAAACATAGGGCAATATTACCTCCCATATGAAAGCTGAATTTTTAGATTCCTATTAATACTGAAATCGCCCGAAGGCTCTGATTATCTCTCCTACGATAGGCGCAGAGCGCAAAGAGCAAAGCGCAAAGCGTCTGGAGATGGTCGCAATCGCCCGAAGGCTCTCATTATCTCTCCAACTGAAGATTAGGAGGACTAAATTGAGCCTGTTCAATACTTAAATAATCAATAAAAACAACATAATACAAAGGGGTAAA
>CAYWRH010000032.1:0-31219 GCA_964460435.1 uncultured Desulfatiglans sp. | reverse complement strand
TTGGATTTTAACTTTATACGACCTTCACTAATACCATCCCATGAGCGATTTTCTTCATTAAAGACATTCCAGTTATATATGAGGAAAGGATTTTCCTTATCATTGATCATGCCAAAGTCTTTAAGCTGATTTCCTAGAAGCATATGACATATCCAGATATTATTTTCGAAACAATTATTCTTATTAAAATTCTTAAGAATAATATTCATCAAATCTATAGCGGCTTCATATCTGTTTGTTAAGTAAAAGGCTTTTACCAATAAATTATAAGCTTCATAATCGGATGCTTCCCTATGAAGGTGATCATTGAGCATGGAGATTGCTTCAGGGTATCTTCTTTTTTCGAGGTATATCCACCCTAATTCTTTTTGAATATTTATACGTGGATTTAACTTAACAGCCTGTTCAAAATATTTTTCTGCCTTATCTATTCTCTTAAATATCAGTTCGCACCGCCCTGCGGTGGTCAGGGCATATAAGCAATCCGGGTCATAGAACAACGCCTGATCAAGGATTTTTAGTGCTTTGCTCCATTTTTTCCTCTTAATATATTCATCTGCTTGTATGGCAGCATTATATGCCTGAATACTTTTTTGACTGAATACATATGGGACATGTCTTGATTCAAGTGCTTCTTTAAATTCGTTCATCGTCTGGAATCGTAACTCTGGTTTGGGATGGAGTGCTTTAAGCAGTATTTCTTTCAACCATTCAGGCAGATCATCAGGGATAAAATCCTGCATAATCTTTGAATTGAGCATCTCCTCGTCAGATAAACCTATAAACGGATTCCTGTGTGTTAATATTTCAAGAAGAGTTACCCCAAGAGAATAGATATCGATCCTGCCATCATAAGGAGAGACTTTTTCTGCCGGCATGAACAACTCAGGGCTCATATAAGCAAGGGTCCCAGTCCTTGTGTTAGCTACCCCAAAATCCGCTATCTTTATTCTTCCTTCATTATCAAACAGCAAATTTTCCGGTTTCAAATCGTGATGTACTATTTTATTAGCATGAACTAACTGGAGGGTTTCACACAACTGTTTTACCCACTTAATAGCCTGATCCTGGTTAATGGGTTCTGCCAGTATTAGTTTCTTGAGTAATGAGCCTCCGGGGCAATACTCCATTACCAGATATAAATCATCTTCATCATGAAAATGGTGATAGAATTGTGTAATGTGTGAACTTGAGAGGCTGGAGAGGTACTCCATTTCCCGGATAAGAATTTTTTCTCTGTTAGGGCTGTCTATTTCAAGCCTTTTTAATGCAACATACCTGTACTCAATTAAGACATCCTGTGCAAGAAAGACATTTCCAAAACCACCTTCACCCAATTTCCTGATTACAAGGTATTTATCATCAAGTAATTTTTCATTATCAGAATTTTCAGCCATTTTGATATTACTACACTTTACTCTTCCTCAAACCCAAAGGATTTAAAATTTAGAGTATTACAGTTTTCTGTTACTGTCCGCACCACCTGCTCTGAAGCGCCATCAGGTATCCTGGCACTTATCTCAATAGTAACCTCCACATCCGCCCCAACAAGACCCGAAAGATGCTGGACAACTTCTTCGGCAATTCTACCAGCATCTCTTCCCAGCCTCGTTGCATCAAGCTCCACAGAGCCATGAAATCTCCTTGGCTTTGGGAATTCAACAGGTTCTTCTTCCAAAGGTGCTTTGCCTGAAAATGTCTTCGAACCTGGCTCTGCATCTTTTTTTTCTAATGATACCGCATCTTTTCTTTCTTCTTCCATCTGCCTTTTTGCTGCTTCTGGTTTAACAACAAGACTTTGATTATCCATAACAACCGATGTCAGACGACCTGCTCTTAAACCTAAGTATCTTTCCTTTTCTTCATTGTAACCTTCAGCATATGCAAAATATTCAGGCCATGTTGTCTGTTGAATACCCTCCTGTACAGCCTGTATCAAAACATCACTTCCCTTAACTCTTGGCAGATAAAGATAAGTGGCAAAATATTCCCAGAGTTTTTTTAGATTGATGTGATTTACGTCTTTCCAGAGATACCGGTCAAGCTCCAGGCGCAAACGGGTGGGTGAGAATTGCATAATAAAATTTTCATCATTCTTTAGGCGCTTGATAGCTCTTACAGCCAATGGGTCTTGCCCCTGCAGGCGTGATTCCTGCCATTCAACAGGTTTTTGAGGATCTGACTGCAATGGCACAAGTAGCCATATGTAGGTCTCTCTTATCCTGCTTTGGACAGTCTCTTCTGCCTGTTCACGTCTCGAAGATGCCTGTCTGGATTGAAAAGCATCAAGGTTAAGTGCTTCCTTTTCTGACCATATGGAATTCCATGCAAGGTAATTTCTTATGGCTTGATCAAGGTCATTAAGTCTTGCCTTATCAGGGGCTAAAAAAACCAGCATGTTTTTATATATTCTGGGGCTGTTACCTCGATTCTTAAGTATCTTTTCACATTCAATCCGGGCATCGCTATCTATTGATTTTCCTGTATGGGGTTTTTCAGGCCCAAGAATAACAAGACGTGATTCAGAATCGTCTTGAACATCGCCTGTCGATTCAGGCACTATATGTACAGCAGCAAATTCTCCACGTTGTCTGTCTAACCTCAACCTTCGTTTGAGTTCTTCCCATACCTTATCCTCCTCCTGTTGCGCAGCCCGATCCTGTGCTAGACGCATTACACTAGGCTGTGTCGAATACCAGTATCTTTTGCCATCAACATATAAATGAGTTGATCTGTCTATCAGTCTCCTTAGGGCATCTCCAAATGTAGATATACTCTCTCCGGGCTGGACGCATCCCAGACGAATACTTCGATCATCTATGCCAGGGCTTTTTGTCTTTGAAAGTGGCGCAGAACCCATGTATACAGTTCGTGATACACGTCTTGAAGCCGAATATCTGCCAAGTGTTGGCACTTCCCTGTCAATATTTAAGGGAAGGGCTTCCGGCCCATCAACATCCTTTTCCATTACCGGACGCCAATTGTCTTCCAGATATCTCGTTAGTTCTGATTGAACTGGTGGTGCGTCTATGGGTACTGATGAAGGCATTATTAAAAGGTTTGAATCATTCCTGTCCCAGAGCTCCGAAATTACGGATGCCATAAGCCTGAGAACGCCCCTTGTTCTTTGAAATTTTTCCAAGCTGCCCCAGTCCTCATATAGTCTGTCAAAGAGTTCTGGGTGTATTGGGTACGCCTTTTCCAAACGTCTCTCATAGTCAACCTCTGCACAGCCTTGCGGGAATTCCAATTTATTACTTCTATATAACTGTCCATAAGCCTTTATTACCGCATCCCTTGCTGCAAAATTCTTGGGTTCAGTAATGGGTTCAAAAAGTCTTCTGCGCACAATCTCAAAACTCTCTTCAGCACTAGCAGGCCGCCATGGTGATTCCATCCTGCCGAATGTATTTTTTAGTCTTGAAAGAGCTTCCTGACCTCCGTCGCCCCCAATTTCAATATCAGAAGATGGTATACTCGCAACAAGCAGCGTTCCCGATGTTGATCGCGCAGCTTCTGTAATGGCCTGTGCAAAAGTCATGTTGCTGTCAAAGCTTCCTCCGGGAATGTCTGTTTTTCCATAGGTCTGGCGTACATAGGCCACCCATTCATCTATAAGAACAAGACATGGGCCAAATTTTTTAAAAAGATCCCCCAAAACTTGTGAACCAGGGCTTGTCCCATTACGATCATTGTCAGCAACCATCAAGTAACCCTCTTTTTTACCAAGCTGCCAGGCGAGTTCGCCCCACAAGGTTTTTACCTCTGTACCGTCTTCTTTTTTATGGGGTTGGCCTGGATTTAGTGCTGTGCCAACAAGTGCCGCCCTGTTTACTTTGGGTTTATTAACAATACCAGTATCTTCAAGAATAGGCTCAATACCGGCAAACTCATTTACCGGTGTATTTGATAAAAGGTGATAAAGGGCAAGCATAGAGTGTGTTTTACCTCCGCCAAAATTGGTTTGAAGCTCAACCACAGGGCTTCCTCCTTTACCAGTTATCCGTAACAGGGCCTCCTTTAGTAGGTCAGTAAGCCCGACAGTCAAAAAGGTGCGTCTAAAAAATTCCTTTGGGTTTCCATACTCGCTGCTGGCTTTTCCGGCCCGAACCTGTTCCAGGTCTGCTGCAAACTCGGCTTGCTGGTACTTTCCTTCAGCCACATCCGGGTGCGGAAATACAACTTCCCGCCAGGGTTTCAGACCCAACACAGGGCTGCCTTCAACTGGTGTTCCTGTCTTTCTCCTCACCTCCTGCCGGGCCTGTTCGGCAAAGCGTACTCTCATGGTTTCCTGTGCAATTTTATCAACATCTTCGGCCTCTTTTGCTGAAACTGATCTTAGAAGCCTTGTCATTGAATCAAGGGCACGGTAGGTATCATCATAGGTAAAACCATTCTGATGTGCCCAACGATTTCGAACATCTCTTAATTCACTAACATATGACCTCTCTGTATTACCCAGGGTTTTTTTAAAGACCAGGTTCCAGTTATTCCATACAATTGAAAGGACCAGTTGAATGTCCCACTTTGATGTATCTGCTTCAATTCTGGTTTCTATATCCTTTTTGGGAATGGCCTCCTTAAGCCTTTCTTTCCACTCATCGCCATATACTGCCTTAAGTTCCTGTTCAACAAATGGGATAAGCCCCGCCTTAAGCAGTTCAAGTCCCTTACCTATTCTTTCACTGTTACTTAATGCCATAACCCATTATCCTTTACCAAAGAGGTTTTCCTGAGTTTCTATTTTTTGTTCTTTTTTGCCTGCAAGTTTTGTCAATTCGGGCCATGCTACAACTAGGCTATTGTAAACAAGTGCCTCCTGCGCCCATTTTTTCCGATCACACACTATGTAAATCCTATATGCAAGATCACGGGCTGTTTCGCCCAAACCACCAACCTTTTTTAAGAGGTTGGAAGCAGCCTCTTCACTACCTTTGTCTACCAATAGCCTTATAAGGTGCTGAGTAATCTCCCATACAGTAAGACGATTATCTGTTGAAGGGTCCCAGTCTTCAGCTAGTTCATTCCTTTTTAATAGCCGGACTTTGCCTCCTTTTGACATTAAAATCCCTGCCTTAACAAGAGCATCAACAGCCGTATTTTTAGCAATTGAAAGGGTCTCTGCTACACCATATGGCCCTTCATCCACGCCATACTGTTCAAACCAAGCCAGTGCCCAACGGGTATCAGCATCATATTCCCCTTCCTGTTCGGCGAGCACCTCATCAAGCATTTGGTTAATTAATGTTAAAGCGGAATGAACAGTCATTCGAGAACCATCGGCTTCAATCACTTTTGAATATCTTGAAAACACTGCTATACCAGGACCAATTGCGGCTTGGGCAAGATCAACAGGCGCGATATTACCACTTTGCATAACCCGAAAAGCATCCGGCATTTCCTGCTTTAACTCCCGAATAAACTCTCTACGTGTAGTAATAGGAGCATTTTCAAACCTTGGTATAAGAGCCAAAACTACTGAAGATGCAAGGGCTGCGACCTGTTTTTTTAAATTTCCTGTTAGTTCAGTTCGAATTGGCCATGTGGCAGTAACAGTGAAACCATGATTTATCACACCTGTAAGGAAGGTTTCCCACCCAGTTGATGCAGTCCCTTCATTAGTTGTCTCCGACTGTTTAAAAGCATAAAAAACAGTAGTCGGGTAATCAACATTACCTAGGTTTCGCCATTGTTCTATTACGTCTCCAAGTCCCTTTTCAAAAAATGCCGCGGCACCACTTCTGTCACCTCTAAACCGATAAGGACTTGCTATTAGTTCCTCATCTTTGGGTGTCATAACAGTACTCAAAATTTGTGGATATATTTCTTTCAATGTCCGGCGCAACCAGATATAAAAAAAATCGCTTAGATCAGCATAACAGATATTATCGTAATAAGGAGGATCACAACATATTAACTCACCTGAATATGCGGTTTTTGATGTGGCATCTATTTGATTAACAAGACCCAATGTGTCTGTTACAGCATATTCGAGGTATTCTACTGGAAAAAGCAATTGCCCCATCCAATTACCAGAAGAATTACCTATTGGATTTGCCTCACAAAAATCCCATGTCATTGCAAGTGCCTGTCGTCCAAAAGCTTGTTGTATTTTCTGTGAAGTTTGGTCCCAAAAAGAGATCGTTGACAAACGATTTACTTGGCGATTCAATGTAAAGGCTAAATAGGTAACTACAGCATTAGCATAAAATATTGGCCAGCTTTTCTCTTCCGAAAATGAATTATGCTCATCAGTAACTATTTCATTTCTTTTTGCATCTTTAATAACAAGATCATGAACTTCACTTATTAAGTCACTAAAGGTTGTTAATGCAGCAAGCTGCCGTGGTGTAAATAGCTGCCAATATTCTTTCATGCCATAAAGAGGTAATTGGTCCGCACTCTTTCCTGTTAACTTAAACTCGGGCTTCCAAGTAATAGCTGCTTTTTCTATTTCTACATCCGTTTCAGCTATCGGATTTAAGTAAACCCTTTCTCTATTACCTTCACATACTATTGCCATCAAACGCTTTTTGAGGCCTTCTGTTTGGCCTATCTGTTTTATATACTTACCATCAATAATCGCCTTAGAAAGGAGGCATTCAAAATTCGACCCACGCCCAGCTGGCTTTGTACCCGTAGATGGGTCAAACATATCATCAGGTTTGCCAATCTTAACTTTAAAGTCATATTTTTTTTTTGATGGATCGATAACAGGTTGAATAAAAGCTTCTTTTCCTTTTTTAAGTGACAGCCAAAAAGATCGTGCAAGAGGTACTTGTATACCACCAAAGGCAGGATCAGGGCTAGGTACTGTCCTTGCCCAAATCCAGGCAATTACAGTAAGTTCCTGACCTACATACGATTTCAGATCAGGTCGGTCTGTAGTCATTTCTTTTGTAATTTTTACCTTTGGATAGAGATGTCCGATTCGTTTTTCCGCTTCATCTCTCATCCATTTCCCATAATATCTTACATCCTCTGCCAGTCCCTTGGCCCCTTCCCAGTGAAAAGATTTCTGGGCCTTTGGATTAACAGGTGGCATTCCAGCAAATTTTGGCGGAATTTCTATAAGCGCCTTTGTTATAAGCACGGCCACAGGATTAAGATCGCTTGCATAAGCCTTTAGCCCCAGCCTCTGGGCCTCAAGAGGTATTGAGCCACCTCCGCAAAAAGGATCAAGCACAGGGGGTGGGTTCCCATCTGTAGATTTAAGGATCTCTGCCCTGGCTGCATTAAGCACCTTTTCATTATTTATGTTTTCCCATTTAACCAGCTCCTCAATAATCTTAAACAGACGCTCCCTTTCCTTTGTCTGAGCCTCTTCCGTGGGAAACTTATCTGGATGAGCAGAAGGGTCGTCCACAAGCTGGGCAAAAAGCACTGCCCTGCAAGCAGCTAGAGGACGTCTCGCCCACCAGAGATGAAGTGTACTCGGGTGTCCGTGCCTTATAGATTTTTCTCTTGCAGATTCTTTGTTTATAGCCTCAAGAGGCAGTGCTACTTCTATGAGTTTTTTGCGGTAAGTCATGATTAAAATCCCTATTAATTTATAATTGCCCTCTGCTTAATTCAGTTTATTCCTGCTGTATTCATATCCTGCTTTCAGGGAGTTTGCAATTGTGCTGAATAATGTGAATTGCCTTTTAAAATCAATAATTACAACAATTAAGTAGATGATATTCTCTTTAAAACCTCCCGGCCCTTTTTTGTCAAAAGATATTTCTGATTTTTACTTCGCGGCTTATCCGGTATTGTCATCGCAATATATTCCAAATCAAGTAGTTGCCTGATGGATGATTCATAGTTTCTTGTACGCGTTTTATACCCAAGTTTTTCAAGCAATTCCGGAGTGGTGCTTGGCCCTTTTTGACAGGCAGACAGTATAGCCTGTTGGGTCACTGTGAGGTCATGCACCCCATCATGCACCCCATCATGCACCCCATCATGCACCCCGTGAACGATGGGTTGTTCGGTTGATATAATCCTGGGGATACTGGTTTTATCTCTTACAAACTCAGGAGTACCTATGATCATGCGGAAAATATCCCCTTCTATTAGTTGTGGGTCTTCCCCGCCATATTTTTTGCCATAAAACATCATCTTGCGCATACCTGAGCCCAGCTCATCTGCCCGGTCTATCTGCCTGAAAAAGGAACCTATCACCGGATTTTTTTGAAATGGAACTGAAGTCTCAGGATCCAGACGGCCAAAGCCATGAGGTCTACTCGGGTTGTCAGTAACCACGCGGCCATATTCGATTATCAATCGACTAGTCGAACCGCTGGCGTATTCTCTGTGGATGAGGAGATTTGAAGCAACCTCCCGAAATATGATGTCCCTCAGGCTGCGGCGTTCAATACCATCAAGATAGAAGGGGTCCGGTAGGTGCTTTTTAATAAAATCAAGAATGCGGTCATAACTGTCAATAAGATTTGTGATAACCAGGTCCCGGTCATCATAGCGGTCAACATTTACCTTTCTTAAGATCAAGTCGGTTCTATGAGGAGGACAGACCTTGAGGATGAGGTCATCGGTCCCAAGCAGCATTACGCCTGCTAAAGTTATACCCAACTTGCCTGTTTCAGGGTGGGGTTGATAGAGCTGGGCACTTTTGATCAGATCTATATCCTGCATATCCCCCCAGGGGTGCCTGGGTTTGTTTATACGGACATATCGGCGGCACCTCTCAATCAGGTCTGCACGAAGGTCACCCGGTTGTATCCATGTGTAAACCCTGTTTTCACTGTATGTGGCCTGTTTGCGCTGGTAAAGCAGTGCTACCTGTGCAGTATGGTCTGTTATATCCAGATCACTCTCTTCGTTTCTGTCATAGATTCGGCCATTGCAGCGGTGCACCTGGGAGCTTTCAGGCACATATATTCGTAATAGCTTTTTCCCTTCAAGTTCAATTTCGTTAATAGACAGATATGTTGGAGGGATAAGCTTTTGAGGGTTGTTAATGGCTGTTATAAAATCCCTTCGGATTTGTTCTATTGCATCAGGTGCTATCCCCTCAATAGTTCCATCATCCTTTACACCTAAAAGCAGGGTCCCGCCATGGCGGTTAAGGAATGCACATACAGTTTCATAGATGTCCCTGTTCAACTGATTGCGGCAGGTCTTAAATTCAAGGTCAATGCTTTCACCTTTTTTAATCATTTCAATCAATTGATGTTCACTCTGTTTCATTTGTTTGTATTCTCTTGTGGTATAGTTATCGCGGCTCCTCAGCCTTTTCCATCAGTTCTGATAAATCGTAATTCACGCTTGTAACGCCAAAGTCAGGCTCTTTTACAAATGGTTTTCTGACATAATAGATTTTACAGCCATTGGTTTCAACACCATATTCACCTGCAGGGTCGCCTATTTTCCAGGGATCGGCCTTTGGGCTCTCCTCTACCGGAGGGACAAGGACGATTGCCAGGATAAAATCATCAGGCTTATTCAATGCGGTTAGTATTTCATTTTTTGTTACAGTAACAGTTTTGGCGCCCAGGAGCCTTCCCTTTACCTCAATAAACCTTAGCCCGCCTGTACTCGGATTTACAGATTCTATGTCATATCCGCAGTTTTCACTACTCACATCCCTCGGGATATAATTCAAGCGTTTTTCTATTTCTGTAACAGCATCTATTGCGATTTTTTCAATGCGTTTTGTCTCCCTTGAAAACATCCCTGGTACATCACCGCGATTTCCTTTCAGACGCGAAATCAGTCCACCCGGGATAACAAGCGCGCCACCGATTACAACAGGGGTCAAAGGGGTAATCTGCCTTTCTCTTTCAAGTTCTGTAAGACGCCGCTGCATGCGTGTTTGCAGTTCATCAGCCCTTGCTCTTGCTTTTGCCGAATTGAGCCTGGCATTTATCTTACCTGCAAGTTCCTGTGCCTTGAGCTCTTCTGCCCGGTGATCCCAATATGTGATTTCCTTTGTGAGACGATCCTTAACAGTAGCATATGTTTTTTTAATTATTTCTTCTGTCCTGTCCTTTATCTCCTGGAAATGTTTAGGGACCTGATTTGTAATTGCATAACTGACTGCATTCTGTTCCAGGTCGCTATTGAGCCAGTTTTTTTCCAGTACTGGAGTAACCAAAGAACGCTCTTCATCTGTTAGAGGCCTGTAATCCAGATATGGGGCATATCCGGCATTTCTTATGTTGCCTATGCTGTCTATCTCGACAAACTGGATCTGCCTTGAAACAATCCTGCGATTGTTATGCTTATCGGTCCGGGCATCGGCTATAGAATGTTCCAGATAAAAGAGCGACCTTACCTCTTCACCCGGATCGCCTTCATCAATAAAAACAGCTCCCTGTTTTAAAAGATTGCGATACCGCTCAAGAATAATATCTGTTGTGGCATCAAGAAGCGGATGCCCAGGACATACAAATGTTGCAAGTGGATTTCCATGTTGGCTTATATAACCTTTTTCAAAGCATATCCTTTCATACCTGGGAAGGACTATTTTCCCCTGGCCTATAAGCCTGTCCCTGTTTCTGATTACGGCAGGGACATGTTTTATTTCAAATCGTTTAGGTTCTCTTTCATTTATGCTCCCACCTAAAAGCTTAAAGGCCTCCATGAAAAAACCCGCAATAAAATGGGGTTGCAGTTTTCTTGCCTCTGCACGCTCCATATCTTCGCGTATTTTTTTTACCCGTGCGAAATCCATTGAATAATGAGCAATGGCCTTTTCCTCAAGAAGCGCCTTCAGTTTTTCCTTATCCAGCGCCTCATCGACCTGTCGTTTAAGCCTTTCTCTTACCTCAGGGAGTTCTCCATACCTGATAGCCTCTATCATAAGTTCACGGAGTTCTTTGCTGCTCAATGCCTTACCCAGCACATCAAAAACAGCCCCGCCCAATGCCTCTCTTTCTATTTCAAGTTTTTCTAAAAGCCTTTTATAGACCTCTCCTTCACGGGTTTCATCTGCCACTAGGTTCCATAGATGGCATACCTCTGTTTGCCCAATCCTGTGAATACGGCCAAATCTTTGTTCAAGACGGTTAGGGTTCCAGGGTAAATCATAATTGACCATAAGATGTGCACGCTGGAGGTTGATGCCCTCACCTGCGGCATCTGTTGCCACCAAAACCTGAACATTTTTCTCCTGTTTGAATAGCTCCTCTGCCTTTTTCCGATCTTCACGTCCCATGCTACCATGGATATTAATTACAGAATCCTGGCGCCCAAGGAGTGTTTGAATTCGATTTGTTAGATATGTTAAGGTGTCTTTATGCTCTGTAAAAATTACAATCTTACGACGGGCGCCTGAAGAGTCGAACATCTTCTCATTTTCCTGAAGGAGTTTGGACATTTCTTCCCATTTTTTATCCCGAGCGCTTCGACGCAGTTTAAGGGCCAGTTCCTCCAGTCCTTTTAAAGTACTGATTTCTGCATGCAGCTCTGCGATTGTCTGTGCTGCAGTGGCAAGATCTATGATTTTCTCTTCTGTCTCCTCCACCTCAGCATCAGTCATCTCTTCAAGGTCATCTATATCATCTTCTGTGATTGTTGGCCCCCATTCTCCGGCATTGAATCTTGATTCTGCACCACGTTTGAGCAACTCCTCCTCTCTCAATCTATTTTCAAGCCTCTCACGCCTGCGTTTTATGGACTGGTATATTGCCTCTGGAGATGAAGCAAGGCGACGCTGTAAGATAGTAAGGGCAAAACCTACTGTGCCTCTTCGCCCTTCACTCTCAAGGGAAGCAGCCCTGTTAAACTCTTCCCTGACATAATCGGTTACTCTTTCATATAGAATTGCTTCAAGCTCTGATAATTTATATGTAACAGAATAGGCGCGCCGTTCAGGAAAAAGAGGGGTTCCATCAAACTTTAACAGCTTTTCTTTGACCATTCTGCGAATCAGATCGGAAACATCTGTTGTGTGTACTCCATCACGAAATCGTCCTTCAAAACGATCCCCATCGAGAAGGGCCATAAAAAGCTGAAAGTCTTCTTCTTTTCCATTGTGTGGAGTAGCAGTCATTAAAAGAAAATGACGGGTTATCTCTGACAAGAGCCTGCCCAGTTTTCTTCTTTTTGTCTCCTTTATTTCACCTCCGAAAAATGAGGCGGACATTTTATGTGCTTCATCACAGATTATTAGGTCCCAATCAGTGTTCCTTAATTTGATCTGGATATCTTCATCACGACTCAATTTATCCAGTCTTGCTATAAGCAGTGGCATCTCCTGGAAAACATTACCTGTTCTTGCGGCTTCAATACGGTCATTTGTCAGTATCTCAAATGGGAGGTTTAGTTTTTCGTACAGTTCATCCTGCCATTGATCAGCAAGATTACCCGGACATACAATCAGGCATCGGTCAAGATCACCTCTGGCCATTAGTTCTTTGATCAATAGACCAGCCATTATGGTTTTTCCTGCACCAGGGTCATCTGCAAGGAGAAATCGAAGAGGCTGTCGGGGGATCATTTCCTCATATACTGCTGTTATTTGATGTGGCAAAGGGTCTATAAGTGAAGTATGTACAGCAAGAAGAGGGTCAAACAGGTAAGCCATTCTTATCCTGTATGCCTCAGATACAAGCCTCAGCATATTGGCATCTGCATCAAAACTCCACGACTTACCAGGCTCAGCTATTTCGATAGCCGCCTCTTTGTCCCTGAAAAGAAGCTCATTTCCTGGATTTCCGCTGGAATCTTTATAAGTTATTTCAACTACAGAATCACCATGCCATTTGACATTTATTATTATAACAGGGCCATCAGGTCTTATACCTTTTACCGATGCGCCTTCTTTAAGATCTTCCAGCCGCCCCATTAAATATCTCCTTTTGATCTATACAAACAACAATAACAGTTAGTTAGAAAACCGTTTATTACCTGTATTGCTATTAACTCTCTTATGCTAATAATGGGTGATATTTCCAGGTAAATACAACAATTTCAATTCATGCCGATCACAGGTCTTTTATAGCCGATTATTAAGTGTTACGCTTAATTCATGTTTGACTAATGCCTATCCAGAAAACAGATGTTTTTGAATGGAAGCTGACATCTTTCAGTATTCAGCCATAAGCTTACGGCTTTGAAACAAAGACTTCTTAAATTTCTGTATGCTCCATTCTGTAGTGATCTGTTTCTGATTGGCTGCTAACCTATTAAAGATATTTTATTTTTTGAATGGTTGTATTAGCAGAAAATGAGACAATGATCAATGAACAATTATCAGAAATCAGTTATAAAAACTCAAGTAAATCCAATGGTTTTTCAAGAACCATTTTTGCCCCGTTATCAATAAGCTCTTCCTTTGTCCTGAAACCCCATAAGACACCGATGGGATACATCCCCGCGGCAACAGCGGTTTTCATATCTATGCCTGTGTCTCCTATATAAAGAAATTCGTCCGGAGAGATGCCAAGTTTTTCAGATATCTCAATTGCGCCGTGAGGATCAGGTTTGGGGTTTTCTCCCGGCCTGTGGCCAAGCACGATATCAAACCTCTCATAGGGAAGAAACTCCCTTACACACATGATTGTGGAATCATGGGGCTTGTTTGAGAGCACGTTTAACCTTAAACCCAGCGATAAGAGGGCCTCAATCAGCTCAATGACACCATCATATGGCCTTGTATTAGCCTTCCAGTTTTTATCATATTCGTCACGGTATTCATCCATAAACCTCTTTACTGTCATATCAGCCCGCATGGTTACAGGGAGGGCCCGTTTTACCAGGTTTTCCACACCGTCACCGATCATATATTTATATGACTCAATCAAGTGCACCGGAAGCCCGTTTCTGACAAGCACATTGTTCATGGATTCTGCCAGATCAGTAAGTGTGTCAAGCAGTGTCCCGTCGAGATCAAAAATAACAGCCTTAAACATAGAAAATCCTCCTGCTGTTTTTAATCAATATTTCTGATGAAAGGCAATAAAAATTATTTTCTCTCTTCGATCCGCCTTGAGCCTTGCGCCCTGAGCCTTGCGCCTTTATCCCTATATTCATTTGACATGACCCATCACGATATCTATATTAGCCGTTAAAAAGTATTAAAAGGAGTTGTCACATGTTTGATTATGCTGATGAAGGCGAAGGCATGCATTATGAGGGTTATTGTATAAGGCCGCCAAGTGAGGCGCACAGCATCCTGTTACAGGTTACTCTGGGCTGTTCACATAACAAATGCACCTTCTGCGGGACATATGCAGATAAACCCTTCAGGATAAAGGATGATGATACCATCCTTTCTGATATCAAATATGCGTCAAGGTATATGCAGCATCAGGAGAGGCTCTTTCTCATGGATGGCGACGCACTCATTATCCCGCAGAAACGGCTCATGTGGATACTGGACAGGATCAAGGAGCACCTCCCCTGGGTAAAAAGGGTCGGGGCATATGCAAACACAAAGGGCATAAAACTCAAGACCCTGGATGAACTGATAGAATTAAGGGAAAACGGCCTTGGGATATTGTACCTGGGTGTTGAAACAGGGGATGATGAGGTGCGAAAAAAGATCCTTAAGGGTTCGACATCAAAAGAGTGCATAGAGATGGGCAGGAAAGTAAAGGAGGCAGGGATAAAGCTCTCTGTCACAGTTCTTCTTGGCATAGCCGGCAAAGAAAAATCCCTTGAACATGCAAGGTTAACAGGAGCGCTTTTAAGCGAAATGGACCCGGACTACATTGGCGCCCTGACAGTGATGTTTGTGCCTGGCACTCCACTATATGATGAGCATGAAAGGGGTGAATTTTCGCTCCCTGATGAACTGGGCCTATTAAGGGAGTTGAGAGAGATGATACTCCATACGAATATCACAAGGGGGTTATTCTTCTCAAATCATGCATCCAACTATCTCCCTGTAAGGGCAAGGCTCCCGAGGGGCAAACAGGAGGCAATAGACCAGATAGATACGGCTCTTAACGGAGGTGTCAGGTTAAAACCCGAATGGATGAGGGCGCTGTAATCATAAAAACTTCTTTTTCTTAAACCAGATGAGCATCGCTATTCCTGCCACCGCCATCAGTATCAGAATAGCCGGGTATCCCCATGGTAAGCGGAGTTCAGGCATATAATCAAAATTCATCCCGTAGATACCTGCAATAAATGTGAGCGGAATAAATATGGTGGCTATAAGGGTGAGCATCTTCATGACCTCATTCATCCGGTTACTTACCGATGATAGAAACATCTCTGTCATCCCTGAAACTATATCCCTGCATATCTCTATATTTTCGATAACCAGTACGGTATGGTCATATATATCCCTGAAATAGATCCTTGTCTTTTCACGGATAAGCCATGATTCACCCTTTCCAAGGCTGCCGATTATTTCTCTCATGGGCCATATGGCCCTTCTCAGGGTGACGAGGTCCCGCTTAATATTATATATCAGCTCCAGTGTATTCTTTTCCGGGGCGCCCAGCAGTATCTCCTCTACGGTTTCCACTTTATAGCCGATACCCTCGAGCACACTGTAATAACTGTCCACCATTGCATCAAGAAGGGTGTACATCAGATAATCTGCCCCCATTTTTCTTACCCTGCCCCTGTCTTTTCTGAGCCGTTCCCTCAAGGGGTCAAAGATATCTCCTATATCCTCCTGAAATGAGAGTATCATGTTTTTAAAAAGGATCATGCTGATCTGTTCATATCTTACCCGGTAGTCATCAGAGTCAAGATAAAATATCTTTGAGACAATAAAGAGGTAATCCTCAAGGTCATCCAGCTTTGTCCGCTGTTCCGTATTCAGGATGTCTTCAAGCACAAGTGGGTGAACATTGAAATGGCTGCCCACTTTGTTGATGATGTCAACATCATGAAGCCCGTCTATGTTCACCCATGTAATGCCAGGGCTCTCCCTGTATGGGAAGCATTCCTCAATGGAATCAAGCACCCTCTCCTCAAACTTATCTTCCGTATAGCTTATAAGGGTTATCCTGACCTTCTCGAGTTTCTGTTCACCGACATGTATCAGGGAGCCTGGTGGAAGGCCGGCCTTTTCTGAGACCTTTTTTGTAAGGAATGATATCATCTCTCTGCCCCATCCTCTCCGGGTGATCTATTCATCCCGATTTTAAGAGGCCTTGATCTGTCGCCTGCGAGATAAACCGTCTGTGTCGGGAAGGCAAATTCGATCCCCTCTTCATTGAAACGCCTGAACAATTCTTTATTAAACCTCTCACTGAAGTCCATATAGGCCCAGTAGTCCGGAGGGTGGTACCAGTAAATGGCCTGTATATTTAATGAATCGGAATTAAATTCACTAAAGTAAACCCTTGGAGGAAATGCCTCATTCATGCCCTCATGGTTTGAAAGAAGCCCTTTAATAATTTCCAGCGCCCTGTCTACCTTATCAGGAGAGGTATCATATGTAATAGTAATGTTTGCAATTCTTTTTATATATGGCCTGTTCCCAATATTTCTGATCATCTTGTTGGCCAGTTCACCGTTTGGTATGGTAATAAGGTGCCCGTCAAGGTTTCTTATTTTTGTGGACCTGAGCCCCACGGTTTCAACCACACCATCGTGGCCATCAACAACTACCCTGTTTCCTATCTCAAATGGCTTATCAACGAAGAGCACAACAGAACCGAAAAAATTCTTTAAGGAATCCTGTGCAGCAAGGGCTACAGCCAGACCGCCTATGCCAAGACCTGCTATAATAGAGGTTATTGGCTTGTCACTCAATGTCTGGGCTATCTGCACCATAACAAGGATGACTATTGTTACCCTCAGGCTTTTCCTGATAATGGGCGACATCATATCATCAAGGGTATTCTCTGTCTTAAGGGCAAACCTGCGAAACCAGTCAGCGGGGATCTCAGCCAGCCAGTATAAAAAATATCCAATGGCGACAGTCAGCAGTATAGCACGGCTTGCATTGGAGATTCGCCCGATTGTTGACTGGAGATTAAGCAGGATCAGGCCAACTGAAATGCCAATGGATGCAAAGAGAAATACCGCGCTTTTTGCAAGCGCATCAAGCGTTGTTGCAGCCAGCATACGCTTCTGGAACTTTAACCTTTCGCCTGCCCTGTTAAGGATTACCTTTGCTGCCCTCCCGATAAGGAGTGAAAAGAGGATTATAGCAAAAAAGAAAATAATCCTCCAGATGCTGGTGCCGGCAATTTCAAAATCAAGCATTGAATCCATAATAAAATCCCTTAAGGTTTTTATATCTATAGCCTAATTAGTGTCCATCCAGAATTTGTCCTTTTTTGGATGGGCACTAATTAGCGAAAAAATATCCCAGTGTAAACATTAAAGCCCTGTCTGTCTTTTTCCTGCCCGGCGATGGTGTGTTATCCCAGTCAAAGTTGTATTGCAATGAGGCGTTCAAATTGGTAAAGATCGGGATACGAACGCCTGTCTTGCTCTTTATAAACATATCATCAGCATCCTCAAAACTCCCGAATCCTTCATGGAAATGGAATAGCTGGAACACCTTGTTATATAAAAATTTGTCATAATTAACAGCCCATCTGCCTGAGGCATATTTCTCATCTGCAGCCGTAATATAGTCTTCTGAAACATAGTTGACGCCCGCCTCAAAATAGAGATTTTCAAGAGGCGTTTCAAGAAACTGATAACCTGAGCCTAAACCGTATACCGAACGCAGATTCAGGTCCTTGAATTTGTCCTTTTCATACTGGGCATTACCGTATACAAACAGCCTCTTGGAAAGGAAACGGTCATACTTTAGAAAGCCTATGGCATTGTTTTCCGTTCTGATGCCCTTTGATTTGGTCCTGTTCAGTTCACCGCCAGCACTATACCTGTTATTTGTTGTCCTTGCCGAGAACTCGCCATCAAAGTAAGAGTTGTCCTTATTCGTATTTCCCCTTGTATAACTCATACCGGCATTTGCCCTGGTCTTTATCTTTATCCCCTCCTCTTCTGATCTTTTTATCATCTCTATATCTTCTATGGATACTGGTGAGCTCTTTTTTTTGCCATTAGCATTGAGCATTATCATACCCTTACCGGTTTCAATGATATTTCCCAGATACTCAATGCCATTTTTCAGTATTATGGCGATCTTCTGATCTGTTTTGGCATTTACTATTTCAGACCAGTTGGCTGTGATCTCGCCTGCATAGGTTGTTTTTATTACAACCTGTTTTTCATTCATGTTAAGTATCTTTCCTGAAATCCTGTCACCGTTTTTGAATCTAAGTTCATCTGCTGTCAAAGGGCTTGGTTGTACCAGGTTTATGATTAAGAGTGTAAAAAAGACAACTGCAAAAAGACGTTTCATTTTATACTTCCTCCACAACAAAAATTGCCCTGCACGGGCTCTGCCTGACCGGGTATTATCAATGCTGACCACATTACAGCCACTGTAATTACAGATAAAGGTTATACTTTCCGAATTTTTTGGAGTCAACCGGATTGTGCTAACCCGCATGCACAAGGAATGCGACATAGACAGCATAGGAAACAAGAAACAGGCACCCTTGCCACCTGTCAAGGGTGTGTCTTTTGCCTGTAAACATGCTAAAAAAAAGAAGGAGGCTGGCAAAGATCACAACCGCAATATCAACATTGCTTGACCCGGCAAATGGGAGTGGCTTGATAAGAGAGCTTACCCCCAGCACAAAAAGAATGTTGAAGATATTTGAACCCACAACATTGCCTACAGCAATATCAACATTCTTTTTATATGCGGCTGCAACTGATGTGGCAAGTTCAGGAAGGGATGTGCCAACAGCAACAATTGTAAGCCCTATAAGGCTCTCGCTCATGCCAAAAAAGGCCGCAATATGCACAGCGCCGTCTACAATCCATTTTGCGCCGATAGTGAGGCATATAAGGCCAAGGATTACCATTAAACATGAGCGCAAGACAGAGTATTCAGTGACACAGATCTTCCCGCTTACATCATCTATCTTGCTGGCAATGGAAAAGGTATAGTAGATAAAAATTATAAAGAAAAGTAGAAGCAGCAGCCCGTCAGACCGCTCCAGCGAGTTTTGCCCCATATTATTTATATACTGCCCGTTTACCATTATACCAAGGGCAATAACAGAAAGCAGGCTGAATGGTATCTCCTTCCATACAGTGCCCTTTGTAACCCTGATCGGGTAAACCAGGGATGATAGCCCCAGTATCAGCAGGATATTGGCTATATTACTGCCAATAACATTTCCGATAGCAATGCCGGTGTTGCCATTGATGCTGGCAATGATATTTACAAACAGTTCAGGCGTGGAGGTGCCAAAGGCAACAACCGTAAGGCCAATCACCAGATCGGAAACATTAAAACGCCTTGCAAGGGAAGATGAGCCGTCAACCAGGAGATCTGCACCCTTTATTAAAATATAAAAACCTGCAACAAACAGAAAATAAACCAGCATCCGTTAAACCCGCCACTAGTATCGGGAATATCCCGCTTTAATTAACTTTATGAATTTAGCCCTATTTTACAGTGATAACACTGTTTAATGTGCCATGCTCGTTGTATACCACATTCTGGTTCATGGGATCATGCCACCATTCCCCGCCCACAAGGTATTTATACTCATATGTACCAGGCGGTATGATCACTGTTTTAGTCCATAAACCATCGCCATTCTGTTTCATATGATGGATATTTATATTCCAGTTATTGAATGACCCAGCAAGGCGTACATCCTTTGCCCCGGGGGCGGAAATGGTAAATGTTACCCTTCTCTTTTGTCCTCTCTTTGTAGGCATTTTGATCTCCTGTTTCCAAATAAAACCTGGTTAGCGGATAATCAGGGGAGGAGATCCCCTGACAGGATGATCCATTATATACCATGCTACAGGATAGTCAATTCAACCTCAGGGATTATTTTTTCCACATCCTCCCTGTGACACAGTTCTGTGCCCGGTGTCATGGCAGTGGCTGTGCCTGATGCACAGGCAAGCCTTACACACTCCGGCAGGCTTTTACCTAAAGAATGGGCAAGTATAAAACCTGCCACCGAAGAGTCACCTGCCCCCACAGTGCTTTCAGCCTCCACAGGCGGGGCAACCGCCTTTATAATCATGCTGTCACCTGAAAATAGAAGCCCTTTTCTGCCCCTTGAGGCAAGCACATATCTTAATCCCCTTGAATGGAGCGATCTGCATGCCTCTATTATCTCCTCTTCGCTGTTTAACTCCCTGCCGGCAAGCCTTGAAAGCTCATGGATATTGGGTTTTATCCCTGTCGGAAGAAAACCAATAGACTGCTCCAGCGCCCTGTTATCTGCATCCAGAAAAATAAAGGCATTTTTATTCCTCCCTGCAAGTATAAGCTGACCGTAAATATTGGGGGAGACACCTGGGGGAAGGCTGCCGCTTAGGACAAGATAATCCATGTCCGTTATGGAAAGGATCTGGTTATAGAACTGGCCTATCTCAACAGGGCTCACATCAGGCCCCTTTGCGCTGATTACATACTGCCTGCCGGTGGCTGTCTCTTTCAGGATAATATTTGTCCTGGTTTCACAGGAAATCTTGGTAAACTGTGTCAAAACACCTGCATTGATCAGAAGTCCCTCAAGATAAAGCCCGTCATACCCCCCGATCATTCCCAGTGCAACGCTCTGCCCGCCCAGTTCCTTAATTACCCTTGAGACATCAATGCCCTTTCCTGCAGCATAGTGCTTTTCTGATACAACCCTTATGGTATCGTCATCCAAAAGCCTTTCCACATTGACAGCCCTGTCAAGGGCAGGATTAAGAGTAACTGTATATATCATTACTGTTCTCCTTCCGAGTTAATGCCGTTTTTTAAATCAGGATCAAGCGCTCTTAAAAGGGCCCATGCCTCTTCCGCAGATTCAACATATTTGAAAAGATTAAGGTCTTCAGGCGAGATGGTGCCCTCTTCAACAAACATCTCAAAATCAATCAGTCTCTTCCAGTAATCCCTGCCAAAGAGGAGGATCGGTATGCGCTTTATCTTTTTTGTCTGGACAAGGGTAAGGGTTTCAAACAGCTCATCCATTGTGCCAAAACCGCCCGGGAACACGATCAATGCCTTTGCCCTCATGAGAAAGTGCATCTTTCTTATTGCAAAATAGTGAAACTGGAAGCAGAGCTCAGGGGTTATATACTGATTCGGTCGCTGCTCAAACGGCAGGATGATATTAAGCCCGATGCTCTTTGCTCCAGCCTCATATGCGCCCCTGTTTGCCGCTTCCATTATTCCTCTGCCTCCGCCGGTTGTAATAACATATGTCCTCTTTTCCGCATCCTGGCAGGTGCATGAGATCATCCTGGCAAGCTTTCTCGCCTCTTCATAATAAAAGCTGTTTTTAACCCTCCTGTGGGCCACCTTATGTTTTTCAAGCAGTTTTGTATCTTCAGGGCTTGACTTCAGCTCCTTTTCCACCTCTTCAAGCGCCCTTGAGGCAGATTCATGATCAGGCGCTCTTGCGCTTCCAAATATGACAACTGTTGATTCTATGCCCAATTCCTGCTGTATCAGCTCAGGTTTTAACAGCTCAAGCTGGAGCCTGACGGGCCTTAATTCATCACGCAGTATGAAGTCTTCATCAAGATATGAGAGCCTGTATGATGCAGAGCTGGTCTGGGGTGTGTCAGCTACATTTCTAGCTGCCTCCACCTCTTCATGTGCATTTGGGTAAGGGCTGACCCTTTTTCTATACTGAGACATAAATTTCTCCATTCGAGTTTCCTTTTTAACAGATAACAGCATATCTTTCCAATAAAAATGATTCAAGGACAAATATGATAACTAATACTATTTGCCTGCACCGGCCCCTTCATGGTAATAATCCATTCGGGGCCGGCGCAGGATATTCTATTGCTTAAGGCATCGTATTAAACTTAAAAACCAGTTACAGGGTCATTTATAATGGAACCATCAAGCAGGCCAAAAAAAAGGCCAGTTACATATCGGAAGGGACGGACTTTTTATTATTTTATTATAATAGCAATCCTTGTAACAGCAGGCTTTACAGGTTACAGGATGGTTGAATCCAGGCATAAAAAGGAGCTTCTAAAACTTGAAAAGGAAACTCTGGAGCGGTCAGGAGAAAATGACAAACTCAGAAACAGGATTACCTCGCTCGAAAAGACCATTTCAAGGCTCTCAGGCGAGGAGGTGCTAGCGCCCGAGGAAGATATTAATGCAACTGATGAACCCTCCACAGATTTTACAGATGAAGGGGCTGAAGAAACACTCTCTGTTGCAGAGGTGGAGCGTCGTATTGCAGCATTTTTTGTTCACCTTGATAAGCAGGAATATATTAAGGAGTACAGGCTTGGAAGGAGCACATATGAGATATATGAGGAAATAATAGAGAAGATGTCTGAAAAAAGGCCCCTGCTTGTTAATGAGACAGATTCACTAGGCAGCATGCTCATGAACATGGCACATTTTTACAGGCTCCTTGGTGTTGAACGTCTTTCACTGATCAGGGATGTGCTTTCATATGAAGATAAAGATATGGAATCCACCATGAGGTATTTCTTCATGTGGTACTCCCTCGCTGACAATTCAGGGTTAAAGGGCCGTCCTTCTGATCAGGTAATATATGAATATGCAGGATTTTTTCTTAATACCATAGGCGGAAGAAACTATCTTATGCGAAGGGATTCAAAGATAAGGATACTCACCAGCTACTACAGCGTTCTTTTCCTGGACAGGGCAAATGACACAAAACAGAACCCTTACGGAATCGATATAAGGCCATACATAAGGCTTGTGTATGGCGATATCTCGGGAAAATCGGGTTTCATGTTTTATTCCGAGTATATAAAAAGGCTTACAAGGCTCAAAGAGAAATACAATATCTATTAGCCGCTGAAATGGGTTATTTTGATATGCCTTTGATCAATGAACCGTAGACAGCATCTATTGCAAGGTCAATCGCCCTGTTCGCCTCAACCCATTTATTAAAATCTGATGGCGGCATATTAGTTGCGATCCTTTTTAATTCCTTGACCAGCTCCTCATCAATAGTCTTTTGAAATTTGTTTACCTCCCTTGTGACAGTGATAAGTACCCGCCTTCTGTTGTCAGGGTCCTGCTTTCTCTCAAGCACACCCTTTACCACCATCCTTTCAACCAGGGTTGAGGCAGAGGACTTGGATATCCTTAAGGTCTTGGCAACATCCGACAGGGTGCATGGCTGTATTTTACCTATCTTGAACACTGCCTGCATCTGGGTGTTTGTAAGCTCACTGAACGGGTCCTTCATGCTTAGACGCTTGCCGATGCGCTGGAACCTGGTAAACAGGATCCCGTCCAATTTTTCCATTACATTAATAATATCCTTTATTTCATTGTCCATCACGGCCCTTTTAGATAATGGGGAGAGAATCTTTGGCTGGAGGATAGGCGCATACCCTTTTTGTGTCAAGATAATAGTTGTTATTCAGACAGATATATGCCTTTTAAACCTGTGTTTTATATTTGACAGCACAGATAATCTGCGTTATCAGTACAGTTCGTAATCGAAACTGTTTCTTCTACGAATGGACAACCCATAAAGGTCTGAACATATGAGAATAAAATTACCTTTTTCCATATTGTTGTTTGCCCTCTCCATCATACTTTCATCATGCAGCATGAAGAGTGATACTTTGGCAGATACCATAATCATTAATGGCAAAATCTACACTGTGAACCCGTCAGAACCATGGATTCAGGCTGTTGCAATCAGGGATGGCAAAATAATTGCCGCCGGGTCCGACAGATTAATCTTTTCATACAGGGGTAAATCAACCCAAATAATTGATGCAAAAGGCCATATGGTATTGCCAGGTTTTGTTGATGCTCATGTACATATAATGGCCGGCGCAGCCAATCTCGAACAGGTATCCCTGAATGATGCAAAAACTATAGACGATTTTCAGAGGCTTATAAAAGAGTATGCGGATAATAACCCTGACAAAAAATGGATACAGGGTATGGGGTGGTACTACAGCATATTCGGCAAGGATAGCATGCCTGACAAGAGATATATTGATGAGATCATCTCTGACCGGCCTGTGTATCTTGCTGCCTATGATGGCCACAGCTCTCTTGCAAACAGCAAGGCTTTAGAGCTGGCAGGCATTACAGGCAATACACCTGACCCGCCAAGCGGCATTATTGTTCGTGACCCAAAAACAGGGGAGCCTACAGGCTTATTAAAAGAGGCAGCAGGACAACTTGTATCCGGGTTAATGATTAAGCCCACTCATGATGAAGAGATAAAGCGTCTGACAAAGGCGATACATTATGCCAGTTCACTGGGTTTTACACGATTGATCAGCGCCGGTGCAGACGCTGAGCGTATAGAACTGTTTGATGAGATCAGAAATAGGGGTGATCTTGCAATACGTTTATATATGGCGCGGTTTGTAAATGCGCCTGTTACTGAAGATGCCATCAAGATACTGGAGGAAAACCGGAAAAAATACAATGATGACTGGATTGATCTTAACACCGTTAAATTTTTACTGGACGGGGTCATAGAGGCTCACACAGCAGCAATGCTTGAACCCTATGAAGGTGACCAGGCCGATAGCGGCCTTCTCTACTTTGAGCCTGATAAATACAAAGAAAGCGTAATAAAGCTTGACAAGCTTGGCTATACTATCTCCACTCATACAATTGGCGACCGCGCCATTCGACTTGCGCTTGATGCCTATGAGGCGGCAAATATGGCCAATAACCGCACAGATGTTCGAAACAGGATCGAGCATATAGAATGCCCTGATAGGACAGATATCCCGCGCATAGGAAAACTCGGCGTCATTGCAAGCATGCAGCCTCTGCACACTACGCCTAATGACAATATCTTTAATGTCTGGGTGAAAAGTGTAGAGACAGAAAGGGCCGGACATGCCTGGCCCTGGCGTGATATCCTCTCTGGCGGGGCAAAAATCTGTTTTGGCAGTGACTGGCCTGTGGTGACATTAAACCCCTGGCCTGCTGTCCAGATGTTACTTACACGCACAACCCCTGAAGGCACACCTGAGGGTGGTTGGCTTCCTGAGCAGCGGCTCACCCTTGAAGAGGCTATTTTCGGCTATACATTAGGCGGGGCAATCGCATCCAGAAGGGATGACAAGGAGGGTTCCATTGAGGCTGGAAAGCTTGCAGACATAATAATCATTTCTCAGAATCTTTTTGAAATTAGCCCTGACCAGATCGGCAAGACTAAGGTCATGCTGACAATGGTTGGGGGAAAGATTGTTTACCAGGATTCGTCATGGGGCAAAAAATAGGTTTTAATGCAGATTTTTCAAACAGGAGGGGATTCATATGTATTTTAAATCATTTATTTTAAATAATAACCTGTTAAAGGCCCTTCTCCTAATGATTCTTATTTATGTGTTACCGGTTGCCCTTCTCCCGGTAAATTTATTATTCGGGGAGGATATAAATGCCAATACATCCCGCTGTGCGACCATAGCAGCCCTTGCAACCAGGAGTTTTGTTATCGAAAAGGCAGAGATTGTCCCGGCTGGCCCTGCGCCTGCCTCCGATGGAAGCGGCATTACAGACAAAAACGGTGAGCTTCTTCCTGAACACTGCCTTGTTCAGGGTATGATTAACCCCAGGGTCGGCCAGGGCGGTCGCAGGTTCGGGATTGGATTTGATCTCAGGATGCCATCAAAGTGGAATGGCCGGTTTGTTTTTCATGGAGGCGGAGGGCTTGACGGCAGGCTTGCCCCTGCCCTGGGTGATATCTTTGGCTCGGTCAGGCCTTCTGCCCTGGCACGCGGATTTGCAGTTGTTTCAACAGATGGCGGACACCGCAGTGACTGGATGGATGGCTCATTTGGCCTTGACCAGCAGTCACGCATAGACTACGCATACAATGCACTGGGAACAGTCACCCCTAAGGCCAAAGAGGTGGTCGAAAAATATTACGGCAGGGCGCCAATCTACTCATACCTGCTGGGATGCTCCAACGGGGGTCGCCAGGGATTAATGGCCTCACAGCGCTTTCCTCTCTATTTTGACGGCATTGTAGCAGGTGATCCATCCATTAAATTTTCCAGGATAGCCGTTGATCAGATGTGGAACCTTAAGGTTGCCGCACGTATTGCACCAAAGAATGACAAGGGTCGCCCGATTATATCACGTGCATTTTCAGATGATGACCTGCGTCTGGTGGCTAAAAGCGTTCTTAAACATTGTGATGCTATGGACGGCCTTGCTGACGGCATGATCAATGACTGGCAGGCCTGCGATTATGACCCAGGCGTTTTGACCTGCAAAGGCGAAAAAACAGAAAGCTGCCTTTCCAGGGCACAGGTAGAGGCGCTGCGTGATATTCATTCCGGCCCCCGGACAGGCAAAGGGGAACAGCTTTATGGCGCTTATAATTATGATACTGGCATTGCAGATCCTATTTGGCGCGCCATGCACTTTGGCTCATCGGGAACCGGAGAATGGGATGCTGCTGATGCAACACTGGGGTTAAGCAATATGAAATATTATCAGCTGACGCCCCCTGAGCCTGATCTTGATCCGCTTGATTTTGATTTTGACAGGGATGTTGAACGTACACGCCATACAGGGGCAATGAGTGATGCAGATTCCACCTTCCTTTCGACCTTTGCACATCATGGGAAGATGATAGTCTATAATGGCCTTTCCGATCAGGGCATGGCCTCAAGCGTGCTTGCCCGCTGGTATGATGAGGCAGTCAGGGTCAATGGAGAAGCAATCAGGGAATCTGTCCGCCTGTTTTTTATTCCCGGAATGTGTCACTGTGACGGAGGAAATGCAACTGACAGGTTTGATATGCTTGATGCAATCATGGCATGGGTGGAAAATGGCCGCGCGCCTGATAGAATCATCGCTACAGGCAAGGCATTTCCAGGTGTCACAAGACCCCTTTGCCCCTATCCCCTTGTGGCGCGCTACAGGGGAGGAGATACAAACAATGCAGAGAGTTTTGTGTGTGCTGAATAAACAATTAAAAGGAGGAATAGTATGCGAATCAGAGTTTTTATTATCATGTTAATTTTCTTTTTGGTCCCGGTTGCTTATGCACAGGGGACCGGCAGTTCATGCGACCGTAAATGTCTTGAGGGTTATATAGACAAATACATAGATGCAATGAATGACAACAACCCAAGTCTTGATCTTTTTTCAAGGGACTGCAAATTTACAGAGAACGGGGTGAGACTCCCGTTAGGTAACGAGGGGCTCTGGGTAACAATGACTGGAAAGGGTAATTATAAATTTTATATCCCTGATATTGAGACTCAGCAGGTAGCCTTTCTGGGCACTGCCCGTGAAGGAGGGGGGAACGGTCAGGGCGAAGACAAGCTCGTCGGAATAGCGATAAGACTCAAGATAGTCAATAAACTGATTACAGAGGCAGAACAGATTGTTGTTCGTCCTGCCAGTGACACCATGGGATTAACAGGTGGCGCCACAGTCGGTGAGCTGGTAGAAAAGATGGGTGCACCCCACAAGATATTCACAGAACCTATCCCTGAAAAGGAGCGTGCATCAAGAGAAGAGCTTGTAAAGACCGCCAATTACTATTTTTCAGGTCTTCAGAAGAATGATCACGGCAAGGGCTATTACCCTTTTACAGATGACTGCCACCGCATTGAAAACGGCGTTCCTGCAACCAATGTGCCGGTGCCTGAGGGTCAGAAACGGCCTGATCCCAAGACAGCCACCGTCTACTCAACTAACTGGGGTTGCAAGGAGCAGTTTGAGTCAGGGAAAATGGGATTCATTACACGTGTAAGAGACCGCAGATTTGTAGCTGTTGATCAGGAGAGGGGCATAGCATTTGCCTTTGCATTTTTTGACCATGACAAGATTAACTGGACATGGCAGCTTGCAGAACTTTTCCGGATAGAAAAAGGCAATATCCGAAGGATCGAGGCGATCTTTCACAGGTGCCCGTACGGCATGAATTCAGGATGGAGCACCTATGAACAGGGGATATCGGACAGTATACAGAGTGTAAGGTAAGACAGAACGATAATTTTCATTTTTCGGTCTGAGCTTTCAGCAGTCAGCTCTTAGTTATCAGCCCTTTAATTTTCATCTGAAGTTATTAAGGCGTCATTCCCCGGCTTGACCGGGGAATCCAGTTTTAATGACGTCCTTTTAAAAAAATTAGAAATGCTTTTGTGCTGGTCGTCTTAAACATATTTAACGTGATAGAAATAACAAAAAAACCAATAAGTAAACATTTGAATTTAAAAAACAGGAGGGACATTTAGATGAAAAAAAATTTACTTAACATTACTTACTTTGTTTCTTTTATCCACCAACTCCTTTGCCTACACCTCCGGGTATTGCGACCGTGAGTGTCTTGTAAAAATCATGAAGGATTATCTTGCTGCCCTTGTTGCCCATAACCCTAAGGCAGTCCCCTTTGACAGGTACGTCAAATATACCCAGAACACAGCCGAGATTCCTGTTGGGTATGGCCTGTGGGATACTGCATCAGGTGGGCCCTCTGAATTTCAGATTTATGCAGCTGACCCGGTAAACCAGCAGGTGGCAGGGCTTTTTATGATGAAGGAAAACAGCAATGAGGATATCCTTCTTGGTGTGCGTCTTGCGTTGCGGCGAGGCAAGATATCAGAGGTGGAACACCATGTGGTCAAAAGGGATGAGATCAGCATACAAAACCTGCAAAAACCAAGGCCAGGGCTGGTGGAAGACATTAAACCTGAAGACAAGACACCCCGTGAGTTAATGCTCGATATAGGGCTTGCCTATTATGACTCCCTTACCGGAGAAGATGGAACCATTGCCCCCTTTGCATTAGAATGTCAGCGCCGTGAAAACGGGGGCATATCTGTTGGCGGCAAAAAAGAGGATTTCCCGCAGCCCAAGGAGGCGCCAAGGGATTTTGCACCGCCTCAGACAGCAGACCCCGAGATGATGAAGCTTGGCAAGGCCCTTAGCCTTGTGCCGAACACATGTGAAGGTCAGATAACAGCAGGTGTATGGGGTTACATATCAGAGATCAGAAACCGCCGCCTCCTTGTTATTGACGAGCAGAAGGGTCTGGCAGTGGGTTTTTCAAACCTCTACCATGACAGCAAGCTTAAGGAGATGAAACTATTTGGCATTAAGGGAGTGGACACAGTGCCTGCTTTCCAGGGCACATTCAATATGCCGGCGATCCACTTCTTCAAGATCAAAAAGGGAAAGATTTACGATATAGAGGCAACAGGGCTTGTACTGCCATATGGCACAAAAACAGGGTGGGAATAGAAAAAAACAGGGTTCAAGGGATCAGGGGTTCGAGGGTTCAAGGGAAAAGCGTTTCCTTTAATACTCGAACCCTTGAATCCTGGACCCCTCAAACCCATTTATTATCAGAGGAGAATAAAATGCGTAAATATACATTTATTTTATCGGGTATTATTGTCGTTGTTGCATTGTTTCTTACAATTTCACCGGCATTTACTGAATCAAAACCGGGCTCCTATGCTGAAGACCGGGCACAGATAGAAGACCTTCAGGCGCGCTATCTCTTTGCCCTGGACTTTTTTGACCTTGACGCCTATGTCTCCACATTTACCGAGGATGGCGTCCTGGATATAATAGAGTACAAGGTCAAGGGACGCGACGCCATCCGTAAGGCCATCGAAGAGTCGAGGGCTGTTTTTGATCGCTCGGGAAGTAAAGTACCTGAAGGGCTCTACCCTGCAACAGGGCGACATAATATCACCAATATTGTGATCAAGGTTGAAGGTGACAAGGCATATGGACGGGCTTACTGGTTCCATTACAGCAATGATAACCCGGAGAGAAAGGCCGTATTCGATGGTTACGGACACTATGAGGATGAAATGGTAAAGGTGAATGGCCAGTGGCTTTTCAGCAAGCGTGTTATATATAATGAAGGCGTAAAAAAATGGATAGGCCCGTCTAAAAATCCAGCATGGTAGAATCTATAAAGGAGCCATGAACATGAATACACCAATGCATCGATTCAAGTATACCAGACTCACCAGAGAAGAGATCATGAAAAAATTTAAAGAGTCTGAATCAGGCCCAAAATGTGTATCAGACCTTTCGGGTCTCCTGGCTCAAAAATCTCTCAAGATAATAACTGACAACGGCCCTGGCCTGAGCTACAGCTTTAAAGATAGCAGCACGCTTATCTTCTCTGAAAACGGCGGGGCATCAATCAAGGCACATTATGGGGCGCTTGATTTAAAGCATATGGTTTTCTTTTCACACATGGTTCCTGACACCTTAAAAGGCTATAATCTGTTTGTTGACCTATCCACTAATCTTGTTACCCTTTTTGAGGTCTGGTTCTGCGGTGAAAAGGATAATCAGGGGCAGGCTCTGGATAATCGCGAGGTTCAGCGCCAGATTTATTTTGGTTATGTTGATATTCCTGGTCAGGCCCCTCCTGCAAATCGCCATCACACCACAAACAGGATAGAGGGAAAAGGGATGTACTGGAAGCAGGACACAGGTATTGAGACCCTTGAATTTTATCCTTCTGTTGTCTCATCCACCTTTGTGGAATTAACCCGGCACAGTGACAACCTGGGATACAGCAGTACTTCTGACTATATACTCATTGACGACAATATCTTTATTTACGACCGCACGGAATGCGAATTTTCAGGCATCATGACCCTCTACATGGCTGATCAGCTTGCAGAGGAACAGATCGGCATGCGGCTTGGGTTTAATGAAAGGGATGAGCTGGAATATTACATGTTCAGGGGAAAGGGGAAAACTGTCGGACACCTTGCAAGGCTTGAGCCTTTTAATGAAGACGGAAGCAGGCCAAGGAAAAATGTTAAGATAGCGCTGGACCTTAATAATGGGCTTACAACCTGTATTGCATCATAGATGGGGAATAAATACTCTGGAAATGAAATCTCCTATCAGACATTCTTTGGTGCGGCGGAAATCGAGGGTATAAAGCCACCCCTGTACAAAAGGCATTGTTTCACAGATGAGCTTGTGGGCAAGGCTTACAGCAGGACATGGGGCATGATGACCTCCATGCACCTTTATACCACACCCTATTCAGCAACCTGGACTATATACACTGATGACCAGACTCTTGGCATGCAGTGGAGCGCCCCCTGCATATATGTAAAACTTCGCAATGGTATTTATATCTTCAATCTGCATGAAGAGGCAGGAACTACATATGAGACCTGCATAGCAATAAATGAAAAGACCATGCGTGTTGGCGGGTTTGAGTATCACGGCGACAGCACCGGAGTTGATCTCTCTGTTATAGGCGCAATGTAAGCGTCTGAGCAACCCATCTTTCCGAAGGTATTAATATTGGATAATATA
>CAYWRH010000031.1:0-31523 GCA_964460435.1 uncultured Desulfatiglans sp. | reverse complement strand
TACCTACTATTAACCATTTATTGTATTGACTTTCTACCTTTGGAGTATTATAAATAACAACATGGATTTTTCGATAATCTCATTAATCTATATTATATAAAAAGGGGTTTACCATGCCACAGATAATGACAACAAAAGAATTAGCAAAATATCTCAAACTGCATGAGATCACCATATGTAAGTATGCCGCAGAAGACAAGATTCCAGCCATCAGGATAGGCCGTGTATGGCGTTTTGACAAGAATGCAATAGATGAATGGATAGCAAGCGGCGGTAAAAAGAAGATTGAATGATCTCATTAATAAAAAAGGATGCTTGTTCAATTCAACGGGAGGGAGTGAACAGCAGGCTGGTTTTATCAATAAAAATTATTCACATGTTATTCAATACAAAAGATATGGCCTGCGTAACTCCTTAAATTCCTCATACCCCTTTAACCAGCATTCTCTAATATCAAAAATATCCCTGCCCTCCTGAATTGCCAGCCTTAAATCATAATTACCCAGGATAAGATCAATCGGAAGTTTTTCATATTCATATTCATATGGAGGGCTTTTCCATTCAAAGCACTCTTTATGTGTCTCAATTACAGCGTGAAGAATGGCAATGGCTGTCTCATATGGCCTGAATGCATCCCTGTCCAGTATATGTATCATAAACCCCCTGCATATCTCACCCTGCCACTTGTTAAAGGTAGGCTTAAAGGAGATTTCCCTTAACAGGCATCCCTTTAGGAGTTCCGCAGGGACCTTTCCTTTAACCCTGCCTGTATCAAGGTATGGCGCTCCGAATGTCTCAAAGGGGCGGCAAGTGCCCCTCCCTTCAGAGAGGTTTGTGCCTTCCCATATCACCTGACCGGGGTACACATATGCGGATTCAGGGATGGGCATGTTTGGTGAAGGCACTGCCCATGGCAGCCCTGTATCCTCCCAGAACATGGAACGGTTCCATCCCTCCATCCTGATAACCGAGAGGTCACACCCCACCTTTAGCTCTTTATTGAACATAAGCGCCAGTTCACCCATAGTCATGCCATGCCTCATGGGCATCCTGTATAGCCCTACAAATGAGTATAGTTCTGTTTCAAGCAGGTTACCCTCCATGACCTCCCCACCAAGAGGGTTGGGCCTGTCAAGTACAACGATCTTTACATTATGTTTTTTTGCGGCCCTCATGCAGTTAAGCATGGTTGATGAGAAGGTATATACCCTTGTGCCTACATCCTGCATGTCGACAAGAAGCACATCTATAAGCCCCATCATATCAGCGGATGGTTCTCTAGAGTTGCTGTAGAGGCTGAATATGGGTATGCGCAGATCCTTATCAAACGAATGACCTGTCTCTATCATGTTGTCCTGGTCTTCACCTGCATAGCCGTGCTGAGGCCCGAACAGGGCCGTTAGTGAACCCTGTGATACCTTACTTACAACATCCCTTGCATGGACAAGGTCGGATGTTACAGAGGCCTGGTTTGAAAGGAGCCCGATCCTCTTATCCCTGAATTTTTTATATGACCCTGACCTGTATAGATCAAGACCCGGCAACAGAGCCATTAAACCCTACCGTGTAAAGATCTTGACTTCCTGACCGGGGAAGATGGTGCTATCCGGGTCAAGATTGTTTATTGTCAGGAATTCAGAGAGATTCATGCTGTGTCTTTTTGCAATAATATATGGGGTGTCTCCCTGTTTGACCGTGTAGTTCCCCTTTTCTGCCTGTTTTGCCTCTGAGGCCTCTGCTTCTGATATCATTAACACCTGTCCAACCTGAAGAGATGGGTTGTCAATACCATTAAGCGCCTTAATAGACTTGACTGTGGTGCCGAAACGGTCAGCAATCTTCCATAAGGTATCGCCCTTCTGTACAGTGTATTTGGAGGGTTTGCCTGATGGTGCGGTATAAGTGGCCACATATGTATATTTGCCTACAGGTATCTTGAGTCTGGTCCCTGCCTTGAGGACATTTTTACTTTTGAGGTTGTTAATAGCCATGATAGCATCCATGGAGGTTTTATGTTTTTTTGCAATAGATGAAAGGGATTCGCCGTTTTTCACATTATGTGTGATGTAGTCAGATGCAGAGGCGGTAAAGGATGAGGTGCTAGGTGTATAGGCTGGCATATCATTCAGTTTTGCCACCAATAAAGCCCCTTTACCCTTGGGCACCTTAAGCTCATATGCTGTCTGGGGTGTCACATTCTGCCTTAGTTCGGAGTTCAGTTCCCTCAGGTGATCATACTCCACGAACATTTCAGTGGCCAAGGTCTTGAGTGATATCTGTTTATTTATATTTACCTTGTCATATTCTATCTCTTTTTCAAGAGGTGGAAGCTCTATCCCGTATGCGGAGGGGTTATTGACAATATGAAGCACTGCAAGAAATTTGGGAACATAGAATGCTGTCTCACTGGGCAGTTTTTCATAGAGATCCCAGAAATTATCCATGTAGTTTATTTTTTGCGTGCTTATCTCTTTTAAAACCCTTGCCTCGCCGCAATTATATGCCGCAAGAGCTGTTGTCCATTCGCCAAAGATCTGATGAAGTTCGGTAAGGTAGGCGATGGCCGCCTTTGTTGCCTTTTCAGGGTTCATCCTCTCATCTATCCATGCGTCCCTGTTAAGCCCGTATTTATAACCGGTTGAGGCGATAAACTGCCACATACCCAGGGCACGCGCGCTTGAGATGGCAACAGTGCTGAACCCGCTTTCTATTAATGGCAGCCATGAGAGCTCTTCAGGCAGGCCTGCCTCCTTTAATTCCCTGACGATCGCAGGCCTGTACTTGCCTGACCTTGCATATACCTTAAGGAACCACTCCTTTTCTCTTCCAGTGGTAAAGAGGTCTATAGCCTTCTGCACATGGCGGTTCATAACAAGGGGTATGGCCTTGTAAGAGCCGTTTACAGTTGTGAATCTTGACGAGTATACCTCAAGCATCCTCTTTGCTATTGTTATACGAAGGTCTTCCTTTTCCTGTAAAATTACAGGGTTTGAAAAGTTGTCTATCTTGAGCGTGAGTGAATATGCCTTGTCAAGGCAGTCTATTGCATTATCCAGGTCGCCCTTTTCCCAGAAATCGTTTGATGCCTGGCAGTATTCAAGGGCTGTATCTATTAATTCCTGTTCAGTATGTGTGCTGGCTATCCTGTCCGCATCAAATGTGTCGGCTGACCGGTTTAAAGGGGCAATCTCGCGGGATTTATCAGAGATAATGCCCTGCTTTATTTTGTTATCGGATTCTTTTATGCTGGGTCTCTCCCTTTCAGTTCTAAGAGGGATCTGCCTGTCCATTGTTGTGCATCCTGCAAAAAGCAGAATCAGGGGTAACAGATAATGGGCTGGTATTTTCCGGATAAAAAGCATAATAATTTTCCTTTCTGACTCATTTGAGACTGACTATTCTTTAATCATATCGGCATTCAGGCTATTTGACATAAACAAGATAAAAAAGTTCTAAATATTTTAAATCATGCTTTATAGTAACTGTATTTTCTTTATAGTTTCTGAATTATCTTTCCATGTCAGGCTAACGGAGTATAAAAAAATCCTGTTAATTGGTCAATAATTATCATAATGGCAGGTTTAATCAGGTTGATTATTGGATACTGAACATGTATTATCCTGATTCCTGCTGATAAGGCAGGTTTTTTATTGCTGTATATGTACACTTTTTTTATTAAGTAATGATGTCAAAGCTGATTATTGTAAAACAGGATAATCCTGAGGGTAAGAAAAGGGCATGCATCGCATGCGGACGCACTGATATTGACGGGAGAAGGAGATACTGCTCACAGGAGTGCAGAAGGCAGATCATGTGGGTGCTTTCACTTTCTAACGGGCTACTAAGCATCTTTAATACAAGGTATGCATCATTTTCATTCAGCAGGGTACAGGTGGTGCTCGATATCCTTCCTGCCTGGTCAAAGGAGATATCAAGGTTTACCTGTAAAAGGACCCCTGGCAGGAAACCCGCTGATGACCTGAAAAGGTTGATCCTTGATTCAGGAAGCGAATACTATACTATCATAGCTGATAAGAAATCCAGGAGTTATGCAAGTCAATCCTTACTTAAAAAAAACAGTAACAGCCGGATACCTGTCAAGTCAGTAAGGCCAGACAGCCGGATGCGCCCGAGGTTTTCAAAGGCGGAAAGGGAATCAATTAAATGCCTCAAGCTGAAGCTGGAGGAGATACTCTCTGAAGAGAAAACCGCAAGGATAAAGTCTGCCTACAAGAAGCTGGCCATGATACATCATCCTGATATGGGCGGCGATGCAGCCGAGTTCAGAAGGCTTAAGGATGCACATGAAACAATGCTTATGTGGGCACAGAACCCCAATTTTACATCGAAAAGGGCGCTTGAAGGCTGCTGGTCATTTGATGCCTCATCAGGCAAATGGAAACCACCTCTCTAACAAGGCTATAAATGTCTTCTATGATATCAGTTAAAGATATAATCGATAAAACCGGTGTAACGGCATCGGCTCCATGCAGGATAGATGCGGGAGGCACATGGGATATAAAATCGATGGCCCTTTCATTTGAGAGATACAGGCCTGTCACCTTCAATGCTGCAATTAACCTCAGGACAACTGTAACCCTCCTGCCATATAAATCCGGAAGGGTCAGGATCGTATCAGAGGGCTTTTCTGAAGGTGTGGAGTGCAAGGGCAAGGAGCTCAATCTTACCGGCCCCTTTGCTATCTTTTTTGCAGCGGTAAACTATTTTGGCTTTACCGGGCTCGAGGTAAGGATCAGATCAGCCTCCCCTGTGAAATCTGCCCTCGGGGGTTCAAGCACTGCCCTTACCGCCCTTATAAAGGCCCTTGCGAAACTGGAGAGGCTTACGGGCGCAAAAAGGAATTTATCCAAAATGGATATTCTAATACTCGGGTATCATCTGGAGGATGGCATAAGCGGGGGCAGCTGCGGGATGCAGGATCAGGCGGCAGCCGTATATGGCGGGGTAAACGGTTGGTACTGGAGCTACAGTAATGTTAAGTCGCCTGTAATAAGGGAGCCCCTTCTTGACAGGGCCGGCATGAAGCTGCTTTCTGACCGGATTATGGTTGCATACAGCGGCAAATGGCATGTGTCGCACACAACAAACAGGATATGGCTCAATAATTTTCTTAATGGCAATACACGGGATGGCTGGCTTGATGCAAATGATGTTATCAAAGGGCTGATATCAGCAGTAAGGTCCATGGACTGGAAAGAGGCAATCAGATGCATAAGGGAGGAGATGCGGATCAGGAGAAAGATAACCCCTGATGCCCTTATACCCGAGACAGGGCATCTTATCAAAGTGGCAGAACGTCTTGGGTGCGGTGCCAGATTTACCGGCGCAGGGGCAGGCGGCTCTCTCTGGGCAACAGGCGAGCCTGATGATATTGAAAGGCTTAGGATAAAATGGGGTGACTCCCTTTCTCAAATAAAGGGGGCATGTATACTGCCATGCAAGATTGACCCCAGGGGGGTAATATAAATTTGAGATTTGAAATTTGAGATTTGAGATTTGAAATTTGAAATTTGAGATTTGAGATTTGAAATTTGAAATTTGAGATCTCAAATCTCAGATTATCCCTTACCCCTTCCCCTCCTCCTGAAGTATATCCATGAATACCTTGTAGAACTGTTCATATTCCTGCAGCCCCCGTTTAAGCAGGATGGAAAGGCTTCCTATCTCCCTTGTGTTTACAACCATGTTTGCGCTCAGTGAATAGGCCATCATCTCGTCCATTGTCTTGTATCTGTCGCTGATCAGGGCAACAAATATCCTGCGCCTTCCGGCCATGGACATATGATTCAAATAGTTCATGATTGGCCCGCCATAGATCTCCTGACCATCAAAACCCTCTGCTAGTATTACCAGGTCAAAGTGGTGGTACCTCAGTTTAAGGAGCGCCTCCCTTATGTTGGGCGCAGTAATAAACTTGTATTTCTGCTCTTCAACAGCAGGTTTTATGAATTTGTTAAGGTTTTCATCTGCCATTATCAGGGCAAGCTTTACATCCTCATAATACTCTATGTTGTAATCGTCTTCCTGTTCCTCACTGGGAGGAAAGGATTTTTTCATGTCATCCCGGGAGTTAAAATACCTATTCTTGCCAATCTCTGATTCCAGATTCATATCATCCCTTGCAGAGTCTTCCCCCCAGGCCCCGTGCGGCTCAATAGTAAGCCTGGTTTTACATCTAGGGCAGTTTATCTTTACAACCTGATCCCTTGGCAGCTTTTCATCAGATATATTTAATTTTGTGTTACATCCGGTACAGATTATTTCCATAGCAGCCTCCGGTAAATTCTAGCGTTTCTTTTTACTGTAAAGTTCATCGATCTTGAGCCCCTCTATCTCGGTGGTCTTTTCACCCCGCTCAGATTTGACCGAATCGATCATCCTGCCAACCACGCCCTTCCTTGATGCATAACTCATGGCGGTCTCTTCAGATATCCTTCCGGCCCTGTAATGTTCCACAATGCTCTGGTCAAAGGTCATCATGCCGAATGGACGGTTTGCTTCTATGATCTCATAAAAGGTCTTCCCCTCTGACTCGCCGTTCAGGATAGTGTCCTTAACCCGCAGGTTTGTGCCAAGGATCTCATGGGCAGCCTGACGCCCTCCCCCAACCTTTGGAAGGAGCCTCTGGCAGACTATCCACCGGACAGTATCAGCGAGCCTTATCCTGATCTGCTTTTCCTCCTCCTGTTCAAACATGCCGACTATCCTGTTTATTGTCTGGCCCGCATCAACCGTATGCAGGGTGCTTAATACAAGGTGGCCGGTCTCTGCGGCTGAAAGACCGATCTCGACTGTTTCCCTGTCACGCATTTCACCTACAAGGATAACCTTTGGGGCCTGCCTCATGGCTGCCCTTAAGCCTGAAGCAAAGGAGTCAAAATCATGGCCCAGTTCCCTCTGGTTAAAGGTGGCCTTTTTCTGGGAATGGACAAATTCCACAGGGTCTTCAAGGGTAATGACATGGACAGAGCTTGTCTCGTTGATCTCGTTTAAAACCGCTGCCAGAGATGTTGATTTGCCGCTTCCGGTTGCGCCGGTAACAAGGATTATTCCGTTTCTCTCCTTTGGCATCCTTTTGAATGCATCAGGCAGGCCAAGCTCTTCTATTGTAGGGATTCTGGTGGCAAGCTGTCTCATTACCGTCGAGTAATAACCCTTCTGAGAGAAGGTGTTTACCCTGAAACGGGCCTTTCCGGCTAGCTGATATGAGAGGTCGCATGATCCTCCCCTTATAAGGTCTCTTGTCAGCCTCCTGTCAGAGTTGATCAGGTTAAGTGCAAATACCTCTGCCTGGAATGGCGTTATTGTCTCTATGGGGGGATTCAGGTTTACCGGTTTAAGCACACCCGTAGCCTCCACCTGAAAGGGCTTGTCAACGGTTACAAGCAGGTCTGAAACGCCTTCATGGGATTCAAGCATTGCAGTCAAAATGTTGTCTATCTGTTGTTTTTTCATTATATTTCTCCTCCTATATAAGGAAAAGGCTGTAAATAAAAAACCGCCCGGTTATGCATCCGTAAAATCTGTAGGCGGATTCTTGAGATAGGGCCTGAATATCTCCTTGTTGTTGCATTTTGCATAGGCATCATCAGCGCTGATACGCTTTGCCTTTAAAAGATCCATAATGGCATCATCAAGGGTCTGCATACCATATTTCTTGCCTGTCTGCATTGATGAGGGTATCTGGAAGGTCTTTGCCTCCCTTATGAGGTTCCTTATTGCCGGGATGGCTATCATAATTTCAAGAGCTGCGCATCTCCCCTTCTTGTCTATACGTTTAAAGAGGTTCTGGGCAATAACCGCCCTTAAACCGTCAGAAAGGGTATTTCGTATCTGTTCCTGCTGGTTTGCGGGAAATACCTCGATAATGCGGTCAACCGTCTTGGCTGCGCTGCTTGTGTGCAGGGTTGCAAAGACAAGATGACCAGTGGATGCAGCTTCAATGGCAAGGCTAATTGTTTCAAGGTCGCGCATCTCTCCAACAAGTATGATATCGGGGTCTTCTCTGAGGGCGCCCCTTAAGGCCGCTGCAAAAGATCTTGTATGAAGCCCTACCTCGCGGTGGTTTACAACCGCCTCCTTGCTCCTGTGGACAAACTCTATCGGGTCCTCAATCGTGATGATATGGTCTTTACGCGTCCTGTTTGCCTCGTCTATTATTGCAGCAAGGGTTGTTGACTTGCCGCTTCCGGTTGGCCCTGTTACAAGAACAAGCCCCCTTGGAAGTGAGGCGAGTTTACGCACAACAGGCGGGAGGCCAAGCTGTTCACATGTGAGGATCTCTGAGGGGATCTCCCTGAATACTGCTGCTATGCCATATTTCTGATCAAAAAAATTGGCCCTGTAGCGGGCAAGCCCCGGGATCTCATAGGCAAAATCAACATCGCCAGTCTCTTCAAAAAGCTTGACCTTCTCTTCAGGCGCTATCTCATAGAGCATCTCCTTTAAAGGATCATTTTCAAGAATCTTATATTTTATCCTGGTTAATTCGCCATTTATACGGATAATCGGCTGCTGACCAGTAACAAGATGAAGGTCTGATGCACCCTGTTCATTCATAAGTTTAAAAAAGGCGTCTATCTGTGCCATCCTATGCTTCCTCCAATATCATGCCTAAGGTTTAAGTTTTTTTGCCATTACACAGGCATCCTGACCAAGCGGATAAAAGCCCTTTTTGATTTGCCAGATCCTGTAGCCCGAGTCGGAAAAGAGCTTCCTGGCATTTCTGTTATCGATTGCGGTGTGAAGAAAGAGCGTCATAATTCCTGCTTCAAGCGCCACATTCTCAATCTCTTTTAAAAGGAACTTACCTATCCCTCTCCCCTGCCACGGGGCATCCACCGCAATGGCAAGAAGCTCGCTGGAATTGTTATGATCAAACCTGCTGAAAGGTTTATTGATCATCGCAAAACCCATTGGGTCCCCTTTAAAACAGGCAATAACCGTTATGCTGTTGCCTGAAACATGCCATCCAGGAACTACATCCCCGTAATCTCCATATGGCCTGAATGCCACTATGCTGAGCTCCCTGATAAAATTAGTGTCAGCGGCCCTTGCGAAACGCAACTCTATTTCGGGATTTTTGTCCATTTTATACCTGTTTTATGCAAAAAATGTACCCTTTTTTTTGCCCTAAAGAAAATTAATTATATATGAATAGTGTTTTATGTAAATTCAATCTTTTTTCAAACAGATAGGATAGTTCTGGCAACAGGGGGGCTTTAAAGCAAAAAGTTGTTACGCCCGCACCTTTGGCCCGGCATCCCCCGCTGTCATGATAACTGCGGGGGAAATATCAGAAAACTAGTTGGAATTTATGCCTTTTTAAGCCTGGCCTCAAGGGCAATAAGCTGATCAGAAAGCTCTTTTGGGAGCCTGTCACCAAAATTGGCATAGTGCTCTTTGATCATCTCTATTTCCCTTGCCCACCCTTCGCGGTCAACCGAGAGGAGCTGTTTCATATCATCAGCGCTCACATTGAGACCGGTTGTGTCAATGGCATCAGGTGCAGGCATGTACCCAATGGGTGTTTTTACTGCGGAACCACTGTCATCGCAGCGCTCAAAAACCCACTTGAGGACACGGCTGTTCTCGCCGTAACCGGGCCAGAGCCATTTGCCTTCCCTGTTTTTGCGGAACCAGTTTACAGAAAATATTTTTGGTAATTTGTCTGCATCAGCTTTTGCGCCGAGATTAATCCAGTGTTTGAAGTAGTCTCCCATGTGATATCCGCAAAAGGGGAGCATGGCCATTGGGTCGCGCCGGACAGTCCCTATCTTGAGATCAAGTGCAGCAGCGGTTATCTCGGAGCCGATACATGAGGCCATAAACACACCATGAATCCAGTCAAAAGACTGATAAACAAGGGGTATGGCATTAGGCCTCCTGCCCCCGAACAGGAATGCGCTTACAGGCACACCATTGGGGTCTTCCCATTCAGGCGCAATCACAGGGCAATTTTTGGCCCTGGCAGTGAACCGGGAATTGGGGTGCGCTGCGGGTGCGGTTGCTGTGGATGCATCCCATTCGTTGCCTTTCCAGTCAATAAGTTTACCTGGGGCATCCATGCCCATGCCTTCCCACCAGATGTCTTTGTCTTTTGTCAGCCCCACATTTGTGAATATGGTCTCTTTATCGCAGGCGCGCATGGCATTGGGGTTTGATTCGTCTGATGTGCCAGGGGCAACGCCGAAGAAGCCTGCCTCAGGATTAATGGCATAGAGCCTGCCGTCTTTTCCGAATTTCATCCATGCAATATCATCGCCTATTGTCTCCACCTTCCAGCCGGGGATAGTGGGTATGAGCATGGCGAGGTTGGTCTTGCCGCATGCAGAGGGGAAGGCGCCTGTTATATATTTTACCCTGCCTTCAGGATTGGTTAGCTTAAGGATGAGCATGTGCTCTGCGAGCCAGCCTTCATCCCTCGCCTGCACAGATGCAATTCGGAGTGCAAGACACTTTTTGCCCAGGAGCGCATTGCCGCCATACCCGGAGCCGTAAGACCAGATTTCGCGGGTCTCAGGGAAATGGGAGATATATTTTTTATCAAGAGGTGCACAGGGCCATAGTCCATTATCGCTCTCACCTTTGGCAAGGGGCTTTCCGACCGAGTGCATGCAGGGGACAAAATCCCCTTTGTCTCCCAGCACATCCAGCACCTTTGTGCCAACCCGGGTCATGATATGCATATTGATGACAACATAGGGGGAATCTGTTATCTCGATGCCTATCTTGGCAATGGGGGAGCCCACAGGGCCCATTGAAAATGGGATAACATAGAGGGTGCGCCCCTTCATGCAGCCTGTGTAAAGATCTAGCATGGTTTTTTTGAGTGATTTTGGGTCTATCCAGTTGTTGGTGGGGCCGGCATCATCCTTTTTTTCTGATGCAATATATGTGCGGTTTTCAACCCGGGCCACATCTGACGGGTCAGAACGGTATAAAATACAATCAGGCCGTTTTTTTTCATTAAGTTTTGTCGCAATGCCGGAGGCGATCTGCTCTTTTACCAGACAGTCATATTCCTCCTTTGAACCATCACACCAGTAGACATTATCAGGCTGGCAAATAGCGGCCCATTCCTCGACCCATGTTATCAATTTTTTATGCCTGGTCATCGGTTTTTCATGCATTATTTTTAATCTCCTTGCAAAGGGGCATTATTGTGTCCAGTTTTTATCAAGATAATACTGAATGAAAATCCCCTTTAATAAATTATAAAATTTTAAACCAAGTAAAAGCCTTTTAATGAAGTAATTCGTTATTCCTTAAAAGATACAATGGTTTAATTTAGAAATTAGATGTCCAAAAAGCAAGCAAAAAGCTTTAGTAAAGGGTGAGAATAAAGGTTGTGCCCTGTTTTCAGCCAGTAAAACAGGGCTTTTCCCTGTAGTCTGGCCCTCCCAATAAATGGTTGACCGCTAATGAAAAATGATATCTTATACGACATGTTTCAGACTGGAACATATAAATCCATATACAAGGAGTGTTAATTGGAATCTGACAGAATATCCTTTTCAGAAGGAAAGCTAAATGTGCCTGACATGCCTGTAATCCCGTATGTAGAGGGTGACGGCACAGGGCCGGATATATGGAAGGCCTCTTCCAGGGTAATAGAGAGGGCAGTGGAGATCTGCTGGCAGGGCAGGAGAAAGATAGTATGGAAAGAGGTGCTCGCAGGTGAAAAGGCATTTAATATGACAGGGGAGTGGCTCCCTGAAAAAACGATTGATGAGTTCAGGAAATACCGGGTGGGCATAAAGGGCCCTCTTACAACCCCGGTGGGTAGCGGCATAAGAAGCCTTAATGTTACACTCAGGCAGGTGATGGATCTCTATGCATGCGTGAGGCCTGTAAGGTATTTTAAGGGTGTGCCAAGCCCTGTAAAAGAGCCTCACAGGGTTGATATGGTTGTATTCAGGGAAAATACCGAGGATGTCTATGCAGGTCTTGAGCTCAAGTCGAATAGCAGCGAGGTTAAAAGGCTCATTGATTATCTCAGGAGTGAGTATAAATGGGAGATCCGCCCTGATTCAGCCATCGGCATAAAACCGATAAGCAGGGAAGGGAGCAGGCGGCTCATAAGGGCAGCCATTGAATATGCCATCCGCCACAGCAGGCGGAACATTACACTTGTTCACAAGGGGAATATACAGAAATTTACAGAGGGCGCATTCAGAAACTGGGGCTATGAACTTGCAAAGGAGGCCTTCCCCAATGAGACGGTCGTATGGGATGAATACAATGCAAATGCAGGGGATAAAAGGATAGTTATCAAGGATTCCATTGCCGATATCTTTTTTCAGCAGGCCCTTACAAGGCCGGATGAATTTGATGTTATAGCAACCATGAACCTGAATGGTGACTATATATCTGATGCCCTTGCTGCGCAGGTTGGCGGGATCGGGATGGCGCCTGGAGGAAATATCAATTATCAGAACGGCTATGCGATCTTTGAGGCGACACACGGCACAGCCCCCAAATATGCAGGGCTTGACAGGGTGAATCCATCATCCCTGATCCTTAGCGGTGCAATGCTGCTTGATTATATCGGGTGGTCGGATGCAGCAAGAAGGATAGAAAAAGGCATTGAAAGGGCGATTGCCTCAAAAAGGGTTACCTATGACCTTGCAAGGCTGATGGATGGGGCGCATGAGGTCTCATGTTCGGGGTTTGCAGATATAATATGCGGTTTTATGGAGGATTAGCTGCATAAGCCATGATTCCATTTAAAGCATGACATTTTTTTCTGCAAACAGGCCATAAAAAACAGGGCGATTAAAGATGCAGGGCTTTAATCGCCCCGGTATCAGCGCCTTGAGTGAATATACCTGCAACCAATAATTAATTTAGTCAACCCATAGGCTTTGCCGGAGATAACCCCGTAGCCTGACATGATATTATCAAATCATTTTCCATTAATAATAAAAAGAGCGCGGCAGCAATGAGGTCAGCGGTAGTGCCGGGGTTCAGGTCGTGGTTATCTCCCCTTAAAAAGGTATCAAATCTTTTTATTTCATCACGACCCTTTTGGGTGAATATGCCTCCATATGCCAACACCTTTTTTGCTATATCGGAGACCTCCCTTGATTTATTTATCCCCAACTTTCTTGCAATCAGCGTATCAGGGACCTCAGAAAGTATTGCAAGAAAGGTTTGTGAAATTGCCTGTGAAGTGGAGATATCCCTTTTTATGGCCTCCCGCAGGGCAGGGAGAGCTGTTTCAAAGGTTATCTTGTAGTTTGTAACATACTCCTTTGCTATGCTGTCCCTGTCACTTGCTTCACGCATGGCTTCAAGCAGGGTGATATTTATTGTTCTATCTGATACGTCATGCCTTTCGGTCTTTCCGAGCCCACCGGGGTTTGCCAGCCTTATTGCCTCATATGCCAGTTCTGCATCCTTGAAAGCAAGGGAATCCAGCACTGAGCCCAGTTTTGCACGAATGTCATCCCTGTTATCAAGGGTATATGCCTTTGCAAGGGGGGCAAGCAGAAGTATGATCCCGAGGTTTGTATTAACACCGGTTAGCGCCCTTGTATCCTTAACAGCCTGTAGGATAGTTTCACCAACAGAGGCGTTTGAAATATTTCTGAAGGCCCTGCCTATGGCAACAGCGCTTATGAGAAAATCCTCATATCTGGTGTCGCCGAAATTATGGGTGGGAGTGACATTGCCTGGCTTTTCTGCGCTCACCTCAAGGAGGCAGGCAAGTTCTGCGGCAAGGCCTATTTTATAAGAAATATCCATATAAGTTTATATTCACCACCCGTTCGTTACACTCACTAGAGGCACAGAGTTCACAGAGGTTTTATTTGAGAATTATCTCTCTCTGTCTCCTCTGTGTCTCTGTGGTAAAAAGCTTTATAAGAGCATCATGAGATATATTTTTTAAGCACATAATCCACAATATGCGCTGCTGCATCAAAGCCTGTTGCCCTTTTTAGCCCGCGCCATCCGGGAATTGAGTTTACCTCAATCAGGTAATTGATGCCATCCTCACCCGGAAGTATATCGATACCAGCATAGTCAGCCTTAAGGACCTCAGCAGCCCTTATGCTTATATCACTTACCATGTTATCGGGTAAAAAAGGTTCTGCGTCAGCACCATTAGCTATGTTGCATTTCCAGTCTGCTCCTCTTCTGGTCATGGCTGCCGCGACCCTGTTGCCAATAACAAATATCCGGTGATCCCTGTTGCCATGGGGTATATATCGTTGAATATAAAAAATATATTTTCCCATCTCAATGGCCCTGAAAAGCCTGTATGCAGCATCTTTATCTGTTACCCTTACCATGCCCTTGCCTTCAGAACCGAAAAGGGGCTTTACAATCACATCTCCTCCCAGTTCGTTAAACGCTGCAACAGCATCATCAAACCTTTCAGTTACTATTGTCTCGGGCACTTTGATCCCCATGTCCTCCATGCGTGTAAGGGTATAGTATTTGTCCACACCCCTTTCAATGGTCTCTGCCGGGTTTATTACCTTTACCCCAAGATTTTCAAGGCGGTGAAGGGCATCCATGCGGTATATAACCTGCTCAAGAGAGCCTGAAGGTATAGCCCTTACAAGGATAACATTATATGCTTCAAGAGAATTTTCTGAGGATGAAAGATATCTGCCTGTGCCGACAGATGCGGTCAGGGTTGTAACCGGAAAACAGGGCGCTTCAATATTTTTATTCATGAATGCGGCCTGAAGGGCTGTGGTGTACCATGTGTCCCTTTTGCCCAGGATGGCTATTTTCATGAAAAGAGCCCCTGTTTTAAAAGCGCTGGATTAACCCTTCCTGCCCTGAATGTCTTACCGCTCTTTGTATCATTTATTGTAACTTCAGCCGGGCTGAATAGCATGGGGTCAATCTTATAGAAATCAAAGTCATATCTCTTGAAAAGGTCATAAAAGGGTGTGCCGTAATCAGCCGATGCAGAGGAGGGGAGTTTTGCTATCACTTTTTCTATTGATTCTGCCCCGCAGTTTGCAGTGTACCAGGCCTTTCCGCCAAAAAGCACTGCATCGTTTGTCCTTCCAATGGCCTTGAGGTCATTTTCAGCGATCGGCGCAACAGGGCATACGCCAAAGCCTGATGTGATGCATGTTATATCAAAACCTGTTTCCATCATCTTGTGCAGGCCGGTCTCTACCACCCTTGCTGCTATCTGGACTGAACCCACAATACTGGCTGTTGGCGCTGCAAGAAGAATTATCTTTTCAGGTGATAGATTGCATTTTCCTGAAATCCACATGGCTACCTCATTATCAGGTAGCTTGCTGTTTTCAAGAAGTAGCACAGCACAATCACTCTCCTCTTTTATCTTTAACCTTTGAAGCAGCTCCTCCCTGTAATAGATCGCCCTTCCAGGCCCTGAACCCATAGCCTGATAGGGTTTACCGCCCTCCCTTTCCACCCTGATAAACCACCCGGCATACTGTGAACCCATGCAGGATAGCACAGGATTTGTAACCGATACCTTAATGCCAGGAATAGAAAGATCATCACAGGCAAGTTCGCAGAATTCCACCTTTCCCATGCCGCTCATGCAGATCTCGCTATATAGCCTTCCTGCCTCAAGAGAGCCTTCAATATTAATACCCGCATCAATAACCGTTGCTCCGCAGGCAAGTCTGTTCGGCCTGATATTAAGTCTGTCAGAGTTCTCTATCATTTCTGTTGCAAGTTTAAAGGCAATCTTATTCATCATGGGCATATAAAATGATCTCCCCCTTTGTAATTGTGTTTATATCACCTGAATAGCGGTGAAAAAGGGCGTTTAACCTAATGGCAGGCATCTCTACACCTTTTTTTCGTAACTGGTTAATCAGCAGATTAATATAAAGAGGTTGATAGATACAATTAAATCTAAATGTGGGAAGAAGCGGTTCTGACTCCCCAAAGGCTATAATGCTCCCCCTCTTCATGTTTGCCCCTGCACGTTTACCGAGGCGGCCAAAGACCATGATAGTTCCGGCAACCATCCTCACCCCTGTAAAATCACCAGTGCTGCCTTTAACAACAATCAGTCCCCTGCGCATGTATGCCCCTGCATCAGATCCGCAGTCGCCATCTACAATGATCATGCCGCGGTTCATGCCCTGATTTTCACCGGGATATGCCCCGCCAAGCATATGGCCTGCATTTCCTGAAACCCTTATAATGCCGCCCTTCATCTGGGCGCCGCAGTTATCAGAGACATTTCCCTCGATTATAATCTCTCCACCTGACATCAAGGCCCCTGTGTGTTTACCCGCATTGCCCCTGATCAGTATGCTTCCCCTGCTCATGCCATAACCGATCTTTTTAACATGGGTCAGATCACCCTCAACAATAATATTTTCAGGGGTATTGCCCTCTATACTAAAAAGATCGGAAAGTCTCTTTTTGCGGTTGCCATAAAATAGAGGCAGTTCTCCTATTTCTGCAATTGACAGATTCATGAACCTGTCCGGGCAAATAGTGTCCGCCTCTATTGGGATAGTGGAGGAACTCTTTAATTTTAATAAGGTACAATTATTCATGTCATTCATAATTCGATGTTGAACCTTCAGTGTTCGATGTTCGTCTTTAAAAACCTTGAGCCAAGTGCCTTGAGCCCTGCGCCCCTATTTTATTATCTCCCTCAAATGAAAATGATATGGCCCGAGATTCCCGCCATAATTTCCTGCTGAGATTTTTATTACACCGGGCATGCATGCTGCCATAACCCCCTTTCTTGTTGCCTCTTTAATTGCCTCTTCAGTCAAACCATCTATTACTATCTCAAGCACTGCATTAACACCATCCGGTAGTTTTGTATCTGTCATTGACCGTATGGAAGGGCAATAGGGGGTATTTACAGATACATGCTGCCCCTTGTACCTTGAACCAACCTTGCTGCCGCTTCTTACAATGCCCCCTGGAAAGGGCATTATAACCCCCGGCACCCTCTTCATCTCGTCTACAGCCTTTTCTGCAGCGGCAAGGGCAGAATCTATATCCTCTGCGAGGATAAAGAAATTGCCGCCACCAATTGCCTTTATAACAGAGTAGCCCTCTTCAATAACAAATTCACCATCCATCACCGGCACGCGCCAGAAGCGGCAGCCATTAATAAGTTTACTGCTTTGAAAACCATCGCCAAAGAATCTGAGCTTTGCGCCGGTTTTGATCCTTTTATCCGATTCAAGGGCATTATAGCAGGCTGATGTGGGGGATGTCATAATGCACTGACCGATACGGCGCATGAGCTGCTTTTCCATCTCATCTGTGGACATGGTGAAAAAGAGTATCCTTACGCCGGGCCTGCCATCAGGGGAATCTTCAGGGGCGATTACCATGTCTATCCCTGCCTCGCACCCGCAGCCTATTATGGATGTTCCAAAACCGGTAGCAGTCTGCGCAGCAGTCATTGCCCATTTTTCATTGATGGCCGTTATAATTATGCCAGCGGCCTTCATCCCGAATGCCTCTGCAAAGGTATCTTCTATTTCAACATTGTTTATTTTCATAGCCCCATTTCCTTGTACTGCCAAGAGGGCACGCTCCGCCTTTGCTAAAGCTACGGCGGACAAGTGCGACGTGCCCCTTTCTACAGTTTTTTCATTATACCTTGTGCCCTGTGCCTTGCGCCTTGAGCCTTTATTTTATATACCCCCACCTTAAATCTTCCTCCTGCACATATTTTTTACCAAGCCTTATTGCCAGGGCTGCCCGCTCCAGCTCCCTGCCCAGATAAAAGGCATGTTTTGGATCACTGATGCCAAGGGTGTCAAATATCTCCTGCGGATTAATGCCTGTAACAAATGTTTCACTGTTAAACAGGTATATCATTCTGTCATCCGTAAATATCCTGTAATTTTTATCCTTTATCTCCCTGTGCATGGCCCGGAGTTCCTCTTCATTATAGGTCTCAAAGGGCGGGTCTTTGATCGTAATGAGGTTATCGTCTATACGTTTTGGCGGTATGTGGTTTTCATATGCATAATGCATGAGCCTTCTTGCAATATCCAGTTCCTTTACAGAACCCCTTGCCCAGCTTATTACCTCGGTTGTAAGCACATAATCAATATCAAGCTCAGCTGCCACTGCTGAAAGGAGAGCGTTTATCCCCACACTGTCTGCATCTGTGAGTTCCGTGACATTCCCCAGACCAACCATGATCTCTTTATCAGGGAATCTTTTTCTGACCTGAATAAGTCTGTTGATTGATTCTGTAAACCCCATGCACAGGGGATCAAGAATCGGGTCAATTATATAATCCTTTCCCAAGCTATCCAGTTTTGAAATATTCTTATATAGCGAATCAATGCCTTCCCCAAAATCGGGTATTACCACTATCTTTGCTTTTACCTGTTTCGCAACATCTATGTTCTCTGAATTCACGCTCAGTATAATATCAACACCTGCCCTGTCTGCCTTTAGTGCAGTATCCCGGTTAAATGTATCGACACTTACCTTGTAACCTGCTTCCTTGAGTGCTTCGACAGCAACCTCTATCTCTTTGAATTCACCCTTTGCAGGACAACCAATATCTATGATATCAGCGCCTGAATCCCTGTAATACGCTGCTCTTTTTAAGATATCTCCGACAGGTAAGGCATATGCATCAACGATCTCTGCGATAATCTTTGTTTTATATGCGCCATAACCTTTTAAATCTTTTTTCTCTCCGAAAAACAGGGGGAGGTCTTTTAGGTCATTTGGCCCCCTTTGTGTCTGTATGCCGGTCTTCTTTTCGATAATGGAAAGGTCCCCTTCAGATAAACCCGGTATGATTATCCTGTCATACTTCATGCCTTTCCCAAGGTGGCTCGCTATCCATTCTGTATTCATAAAGGCGGCAACAGTGCAGTTAAGGACAATAATCTCATAGTTAAAAGACTGGTTAAGCTGCGCAAGCGTCTTTTCCAGTGCCTTCACTGCCAGTTTGCCGGTTATGAATAGGAGTTGTTCCAATTAGATTAATTCTTCCTGCTTTAGTTTATGTACTTAAAAGGGGCCAAGTGTATTAAGGCTTTTTATCTTTACCTTGAACCCTAGAATCCTGGACCCCTTGAACCCTTAATTATTCAACCTTTTCTGCCCTGCCAATCTCCGATGTGTCTACCCCATAATTCTCAAATGAAAAGGTATATGCATCCTCAAAATGTCTTTTTATATCCTTTTCTACTGCCGTGTCATATCCGGGCGCAACATAAAGGGTTTTACCTTTGGATTCCCCTGTAACCCGGCCATCCTTTACCACTATTTCACCATCCTTAATCACCCATGCAGGTGAAGAAAAGCACTCTTCAGGGTTACCATTTTTGTTATATATGGCAATATCCGCGTCAGCCCCTTCTCCAAGGTGCCCTTTGGTTTTAAGCCCCAGCCTCCTTGCAGGGCCTGACCTTGTAATTATTGCAATCTCATAGAGGCTGTATTCCCTTGTAAGGGAAGGGAGAAGAACATTTTTCCGGGCACTTGGTTTTAGCCTTTCAAACTCGCTGGCCCTAAAATCTCTGTCCATTAAAAGCCTTATGACATGGGGGTATGAAAGAAACGGGCCGCCGTTCGGGTGATCGGTTGTAAGATAGATGCGCCACGGGTCATCTACAAGCAGAAAGAGTTCAAGACCAGTAATCCACATGGCTGAATGAACCGGGTTTGACCTCTTATATACAATAGGAACTATGCCTCCGCCCGATTCATTTTCAAGGTCATCATTAATCCACCTTCCCCCAGTCTTTCTGCTCAGGCTGTACTGGACAGGTCCGTCCGATGTCATTGTGATGGCTGGTCCAAAGATAATCTGTCCAACATCTATACTTATATTTATGTTCTCATTTACAGCCTTTGCTGTTTTGGCTGCTGCAGAAATTTGTGGTTTTCCCCTTTCACCGCCGTAACTCATAAACTGGAGGTGACAGAAGTGGGCATTCAAACCTTCCATTGCCTTTATTGTTTCAGCGGTAATATCTGCATTACCGGACTGCCCCAATCTCAGCCCGTGTATATGGACAGGGTGGGGGAGATTAAGCTCAGTGCTGATCTTGGCCAGAGTTGACATGATAGCACCTGGCGTTACATCAAAACCAATGACCCTGTCATCAAGCTCCTGTACGTTTTTACCGTACTTCCAGTTCTCTACACCGCCTGGATTGACCAGCTTGATCCCATACCCCTTGCTTCTCCCAAGGAGCCATGCAACATAGTCCTTTGCCCTTGTCTTCTCATTTTTCCTGATGCATTCCATAATGAAATGGTTGTTGCCCATGGTCACAAGCATACCCCTGTCTATTATTGGGATATCCTGCAGCTCTTCATGCGTGTGTCTTGCCATGAGTGGTGAGGCAGCCGCCTCCATCACGGTTGTGTAACCCATTTCAGCGTATAGATATCCTGTGAGGTGTGTTGTGGGGACAACATAGCCGCTTCCTGAGCGTGTTGCAGTGCCCTTTTCTCTTAACAGCCTTCGGCTGTCTTCAGGGCAGAGCTTTCTCCCTGCATTTGCCTTGGGGCCGGAGATATGGCTGTGGATATCAACGCCGCCTGGCATTATAATCTTGCCCGAGGCATCTATTATCTCAATATCAGGTGAGTTTACCTCTGTGGCATTCGTTACCCTGCCATTATTTATATAAATATCCCTAATCTCGCCATTGATCCTGTTTATTGGGTCATAGACCTCTCCGCCTTTTATCAGGAGCACTTTTTTATTTCCTCTATTATTTTAATGAGTATCTCTTCATCACTTGGCCGCTCTCTTTTTAACACCGCCTTTAATGGGATCGGGATATTATCCATCCTGTAGGCAGTGCCCCTTGTATCGATCCCGCAGCATGAAACAGGTAAAAATATCCTTGCCAGATTTTTTGAGCAGTTTGTCTCAGGAGACATCAGTATGGTGGGGATCTCTGAAAGGAATTTTGATGCTGTTTCAGGAAAGTGTGCCCCAGGGTCAGATGCTATTATTAAAGCGGCATCAGCCTCATTTGATGCAAGCATGTCCACGCTGGTAAATTCACCAGGCCCGAACTGCGGGAAACCCCTTGCAAAGCTTACAGCAGCAGGGTAACCGCTGTACCATGTAAGAACCTGGTCAATGCCTGCCACATTCCCATGACCTCTCATGGGCATGGCAGAAAACCTTGTATATTGATTAAGTTCCGCCACCAGCGTAAAGAGCTCCGAGACATTATGTCTTCTCCCGGATGTCATGGTGAGTCCCATGCCAAAAAAGATCACACCGTAACGGCATGATTTCATCAAACTAGCGAGTTCAAGGAGTTTATCAGCAGGGATATTGGTTGTATCGGATAAGGAGATATCATGACCCTTAACAATTGCCCTTAATGCTGTGAGTATTTCAAAATCAGCGCCCGGCCTGATCTGTATAAAATCATCAGCCATTTTGGAAGTATCTGTTGGCCGGACATCAACAACTATGACCCTGCGCTCTTTTCTCCCTTGAGGCGTAAGCATGCCTTTACAATTGACCGAATAGCGGGCAAAATGGCGTATATGGCTAACTAGCGGGTTGCACCCCCAGAAGATAATAAGGTCTGCCCTGTTTTTCACCTCACCCAGGGTGCATGTGGGTTCTCCAGTCATCTGAACAGCCATGCTTGTTGGAAAGTGGCATACAGAGGATGTGGAGTCTATTACTGCCCCTGTCAGGTCAGCAAGCTCCACTGCCCTTTTCTGTGCCTCTGTGGATGTTGAACTTAATCCATATATGAGCGGGCTCTCTGCCTTTATAAGGATTTCTGCTGCGGATTTTATAGCCTTATCCCAGCCTGTTTCCATGTTGTTAACTAACGGACTGGCTGGCCCAGGATCATATGAAAGGAACATGCTGCGTCCGTTTGGACATGCATTTTTTGCCTTTATGACCCTCTCATTTTCCATCTCAATAACTATATCGTCACAAAGGCACCCGCAAAATTTGCATGTAACATTTTCTATGATGCTGCTCACAGCTTTATTATCTCCACAACCTGTTCTTTAAACAAGGGCATCCCTGTGCCAAATGTCTCTGCGCCGACAAGTTTATTTGCAGAAGGCCCCATGGGGATAAATATCATACCCTGCGGCAGGTCGCCTTCATATACCTTCACTTCGGTAGTCCCTGATAAGGATGTTACTCTCACAACATCACCTTCTAAAATATTGAGACGCTTCATATCATCAGGTGACATTTCAACCCTGGCGGTTGCCTTTATATGTTCGGCTGATCCGCCGCCCCCGCTGTGCAGACCCTTTGCCTGCTCTCTTGTCCTGCCTGTTATTAATATGAACCTGTTATTCAATTGATCTTACCAACCTTGTTCACGTCCCCGATTTCCAGCCTTAATTCATCTGTATTGTTAAACAGATTTAAAAGGCACTCTTTATAAGTTTTACTTTTTACCATTATCGTGCAGACAGGATGCCCTTCTATAATATTGTCTCCTTTAAATGGTATGTCCCTTATTCCCCTTTGACTCCATCCATCAGTATTTTTTATCTCTATATCACTTCTGGCAAAGACTATCCCCTTGCCATAAAAGCTCTTATCATTTTGCTCTGCAATAGAAAAGGCCGGAAGTTTACCTTCATCTCCCATAACATGGAGTGAATATACATTTAATCCATATGCCTCTTCAACAAGTTCCATAGATGCGGTATATCTGGGATTAACCTCAACTATATAAGGTTCCGGCCTCTCCGGCCATTCACCGCCAATTATGAAATCTATGCCACATGCACCTTTTAATTTAAAATGGGCGGATAATAAAGAGATATATTTTTCAATTTTTTTTAACAAAAAATTGTATGCAGGTTTTGACAGGGGGATGGGCAAGATATTTCCGCACCATGTAAAACCCTCTGCGCCCAGTTCATTTAGCCCTATAAGCTGGGCTGATAAACCGATCACAACACTATTTAGCCCATCTGCAATAAAAGAGGCAGAAGCAGGAACTCCTTTAATATATCTCTGGATGATCTGATTTGCTTTTAGCCTTTCACCTTCCCATTGTTTTATACGGGAACCTCCACCGCTGTTTGTAGGCTTAAGAAGCCAGCCTTTCCAGCCGATAACCTTCTCTTCTTCGCCCGGCAGCAGGGTTTCAGGGAAAGGGATGTTATTTGCGGTCAGAAAATCCCTTAGCACATCCCAGTCACGAACCTTTCGCAGTGTTTGAGCAGAGTTTCCTATGATTTTTACATGCTGAGGCAATTTATCTAGCAGATCAGGGAAATTTTCAAAATTGGATATGTAAACCAGAGAATCAAAATCAAACCTGCTGCTTACCTCTATAAGGTTTTCAGCCCTGAATGGGAGATTAAAGTCTCTTAAAAGGGAGTAATTTTCAACAATCTGTTTCTGGTCGCTGTCACCAAAGTAATCAATAGTGAAGACATCATTGCCTGATTTAACCGCAGACTCCGCAATCGCCCTTGTGCTCACACCTGTTATGAGAGTCCTCATGATGTCAGAATATCAGTTCAGTCTGCTGGCGACCTTGTATATACCCTCAGCATCAAGCACCAGATCATTCTGGTCAAAAAGGATCGAGACGCATTCTCTGTGCACCTTCATCTTCAGGGCGCCTATTCCTATAGCCCCGAATATTATTTTGCCATCCCTTTCCTTTGCTGACCAGTGGGACTTTGTGCCCTCTATGCCTAACGGCGGGACCGCATTCACATCGGCAAGCACCTTGATGGCCGGGAACCTTTTCACGCTTGCATCGGAAAGCATTTGAATGCCTGCTGCCCCGCATGAAAGAACCGCATAACTGTCACTTATGACATACCCGGTTTCCTCCTCTCCGTTTACTACGGCGGGTGTTACCTTTACATCAAAACGATTTTCTATGGTATTGCAGGTATCCTTTAATTTTTCATGCACCCTTGATGTTATTGTGACACTGGCCCCCTCCTTTGCAAAAAGCGCTGCTGCCCTCATCCCTACAGGGCCTGTGCCGCCTAATATGGTGACCTTTTTACCGCGAATATTACCGCAGGATAATATTTTACGGACAGCAGCTGCTGCTGTTGTGTTGCACCCGTTTGAATCCATCATTACAGAGACCCTTGTGTTTCCGAAAAAGCTGTCCACTGCCTCTTTAAGCAGTATTTCTCCCACAGAGACATTTGATCCGCCAATAAAGATAGCGCTGTTTTTAAGGTCTGATTCACCCCTTGTGAACATGGCACCGTATACTATGTCACGAACCTCGCCGGGGAGCACCCCGCCATAGGGGAGCACCTGATCAACCCCTGAATCAAGCGCTGTAATGGTGTCAAATGAACTTGCTATCTTGTTGCTGTCTATCTGGATCAACACCTTTTTCATGGTTATGCCTCCGATTAATTATGGAATGATCTCTATCCGGGCACCTCTGTTGCGTGCCTGTGTGATTATAACATCACCTTGGATATTTTTCCTCTCCAAAAAATCCTTCATCCTTTCAGCAAGCAGGGGAGCATCGTCTTTATGGACAAGGCCATATACAGCCGGGCCCCATGAGCTCTGGCCTGCGCCGGCAGCGCCTGATTCTATCATGTGTTTTATTATTGTATAGGATGATTTTTCAGAATAGATGCCTCCCTGCACCGGTTTAAAAAATGTGCCGGTCCTGATATCTATATCTGATACGGCATCCCCGAATTTTTCCAGATCTTCATCAACAAGGGCAGGCAGCAACTGCATCATGGTGAGCCTGCATATCTCTTCTGATATCCTTTTTGAGGGGCTCACATAGCCCATGGCCTCCCTTTCCTGCTCACCTGAAAGGCCCACCTTTTTTTCAGGTATCACAAGCACAAAATGCCATGATTGTGGAAAATCATATCTCATAATGGCCTTTGGTGGATCAGCGCAGTATTTTTTGTCAGCACCCATTCTTTTACCACCATCAATAATAAAGCCGCCCTTTTCAAATGCGGTAATACCTATGCCTGACCTGAGCCCCCTGCCAGCTATCCGGGCAAGGGCATGATTATTTTCAGAGATGTTGCATATCTTTGTCAATGCAGTAGCCAGAGCAAGCCCAAGCTGTGAACCAGAACCAAGCCCTTTATGCTCCGGGATATGTTGATGAAGCTGTATAATGCCCCTTGGAGCGGTTTTAAAATGTGATGAAAAGGCCTTAAGAAAGGATGATACCCTTTTCTTTAATTGATCATCCATTTCACCGATAACGAGCTCTTCATGCTCTTCAACATTGAGTTGGGTTTTAGGGGCTTTAACTGTTACACCAATGCTCCCGTATAATCTGCCCAGATCGCCGTTCAGATCAAGAAAGCCCAGGTGGAGCCTGGCCGATGTGGTAACCTTTACCTTCATTTATGCCTCTGATCACGTTAACAGGTTAATAACCTGGTTTATATTTTCCAGTTCTTCAAGTCTGTCCAATAGCTGCATCAGCCTTTTACCTTTAGAGGAGTCAATTTTTTTTGAAAACTCAAGGTTCGCAATAAATTTACTTAAAATTTCATCCTTTGTAAGGGGGTTGCCAAGCGGATCACCCTTTGGCGATTCTATGAGCTTTTCATACTGTTCACCCGAGTTCATTGTCACCCTGATTCTGGCGCATAAAAGCTCCCTTTCAACACCAGGCAACTGCTCAAGCCGGATTTTTTCCATAAAGCCTTTGACCTCAGGAGAGTGTATGCATGACCTTTCAAAGTGTTCGGGTTTTATGGATTTGTTCATAAGGGCAGTTGCCACATGGTATTTATAATTGAATGTCGCCCCAGCATGGGGAAAATCATTGGCGTCAAGGGGCTGGGAAAGAAAGCTGTTCAGGCCGGATTTGGATACATACAGCACAGCCTCCTTCACCTCCCTGTAATCGATATTGAAGTTATTGGCGATAAACAGGGCGCAATCAATAGCAGCGTGGCTTACAGCACAGCAGGGGTAAAGCTTAAAGTGGGCGTCACAAAAATACTTTTTGCCCAGCTCTTTTGTTAGAATTTCCGGATTGCCGCAGCCGCCTGCAAAAAGGTTAAAATAGCCTAACTTCCCGAACAGGGGGTCATCAGGGCCTGCCCAACCTGCCTTTGCAAGTTGTGCAGAGATGATACCGTTTCTGGCAGAGAGCCCCTGAAGGAGCTTAAAGGCAGGGACACTGTCCCATATGTTCTGCATTGAACCAGACATCTGGTTAAATGCAAGGCCAAGGGCATTTTTTATCTGCCCGCCTGTTAAGCCCATTATCCGGCCAGCTATTGCAGCGGCGCCAAATGTGTTTGTAGTGCCAACGCTGTCCCATCCGGGCGGGAGCCCCCCAGTGCTTTCCGCTGCTATGATCCTTGATGTGAGATCGTCACCGGCTATAAGTGCTGTTATAAGCTCCTTGCCGGATATGCTATGCGCTTCAGCCATTGTGACTGCTGTTATTACGGTGGTGCCGCTTATGTGTGCCGGGTATGACCTGCCATCAACAAGCGGGCCAAGCGATTCAAAATCAAAGGAGCGGGCCATTACACTGTTTACAAGGGCTGCGTTATGTGAAACGGTTTTGCCGCCGTGTATCAGTATGGTTGCCTCAGGCTTGCCACCCCACTCCTTAACAATGTTAACAAGTTCAGGGTTGCACTCCGCAAATGCGCCCGCAGCAACACATCCAAGCACATCAATGACACGGTTCTTTGCATTAGTAATGACTGCCCCATCTATGTCATTAAAGCGGGTCTCCGCAACATTCCGGCAAAGCGCATCAGTAATATCAATATGTTGTAAAGCCATTCAGAATCTCCTGAGGATTAAAATCCTTACGATTCTTAATTAACATGCAAATAGTGTCAAGTTGTAAATAAAATTAATTCTAAAAATATTTTCTTTAGCTTTATTACCAGACAAACAATTTTCAACGGCAGCCATATTCCCTTTAATAACCATCTTGACAATCAGACACAATGTAATTACAGTAGGTACAAAAATAGCAAGGAGTCAGCCTATGGAAAACCAGGTTAGAATAAATGATGTAAAGCTTGTATCAATTGGAAATTCAAAAGGTATTCGTATACCTCAATCCCTCCTACGTAAATATAATCTCAAAGATTCGCTTCTGATCGAAGAAACAGAAAGGGGGCTGCTTCTCAGGAATAAAGAAGAAAATAAACTTTCATGGGAAGAAACATATAAAGCAATGGCAAATGAAAAGGAGAGTTGGGATGATCTTGACTTAACGCTTCAAGATGGCCTGGAGGATGAAGACTTTGGAGTGTAAAAGGTATGAGATATATTATGCAGATCTTAACCCGGCAATGGGGAGTGAAATTAAAAAGATTCGGCCTGTAGTGATTGTAAGTCAGGATGAGATGAATAAATACCTTGATACTGTAGTAGTATGCCCACTGACTTCAAAAGTGCACCCACAATGGAGGAGCAGGATACAGATTAAATGCGCTCAAAAAAATGCTGAAATTGCTGTTGATCAGATACGCACTATCAGTAAACAAAGATTAAAAAGTAAAATAGATCAGATATCCCCAGGTAAAGCTGCACAGTTGAGAAAACTCATCACCGATATGTATGGAGAATAATTTCCTTATTAAAGAAACAGATTAGAAACAGTATTCATTTTGTATTAATAGAAACGAGCCCTGATACGGTTATTCCTTTGGATATCACCTCAATTTCTCAAGGGCTTTGCCAACTGCCGGGGCCTTGGCTATGAAATTATCAAGTGTTTCACACCGGTACTCACTGCATCCGGCACAGTGAGGTGTATTCTTTTCAATGTTGCATTTCCGTAAAGGGCATTCCCCTGTAAAGTAAAATTTGGCCCCTTCGGCCTTGCAGCCAGTGCAGTTGATCTGGCTAGGTTTGATGTCTGAATTATAATTCTTACTCCATTTTTCTGCGACTTTGGCCCTCATGGTATCATCGTTTTCCTTTGTTGCCTGATAGCATTCGCATTTTGTGCACTTCATGCCGCAATAAGCAGTCATGTTTTTCTCTTCAGCCATTTCTTAATAACCTCCTTTTAATAGGTTCTCATAGATAACAAGGTTGGTTATAACATGGTGGGATAGAGAGTGCACATCTGCTTCATGAAGGTGTATAACCGGTCCTGAATCACCTACAACAACCTTCATTTTATATCCTGAGCTTCATTTTTAGCCCACTCAATATCCTCTATTGCAAAACGTTCTATCATCTCAATCTTGTTCCGGCGTATAATTTCAGTTATAGCGGCCATGATAACATCCGGTTCTGAAGCAAAAAACCTGCTTTAACAAAATCTTTTATCTGATTTGCCATATTATGCGGAACATCAAAAGACATTGTTGCCATATTTACCTCCTAACAAATCATTATTTAAAATTGTCTTTTCAATCAGCATAATAAATGTGAGTTAAATTTTTTTCAGGTACATGAATAAGAAAAGGGTTGTCAACGCCATTTCCCTTTGCCTGAATGAGAGCATCTTCCGGTGTGCTGCCAGAGCCGATTATTGTATTATTATCCGCACTTATAATGGCTACTATTGACCATAATATTTGTCTGAATTTACCAATATTTTATCCATACTCATAATGTCTCCTGAGTTGTATAAATAGTAGTATGATCATGGCAATCTTACAAATACTTTATCTTGAAAGCTTAAGCTGTTGATATTCAGTGTCCGACGCAGGTTTTTCATTTTAATACGCCTTGCTTGATGATGTGTAATTTTTGTAATATATTTACACTTACTAACAGGGAATGGAATGAGACTAAATATTGATATTGATGATAAATTAATAAATTCAGTCATGTCAATGACCCATATTAAGACGAAGAAGGGTATTGTCGAATATGCCCTTAAGGAACTAATTGCCCAGAAAAAAAGAAAATCTATTCTGGACTTAAAGGGTAAAATAAAATGGGAAGGGGATCTTGAAGAAATGAGGAAGATATAATGGATGGTGTACTAGCTGATACCTTCGTATGGATTGATTTTTTCAATGATACAAAAACCGAAGAAGCCTATCTCTTACATTTCCTGATTCAAGAAGATTGTTCTGTCTTTAATTTATGGCAAAGTATTCAAACCTGAAAATCGTAAATTCTAATGATAGAAAATCTTTCAGTTGAAAAAAAATGACAATGGCAGTGCCTGACCCCATTTTTACATAAGAGAATAAAGAAAAAGGAGGAAAACGATTATCGTGAGACCAGGTCGCAACGAACCTTGCCAATGTGGTTCGGGGAAAAAGTTCAAGCACTGTCATGGTGCATCCACACAACCAGTAAAGGACTCTTCTCCTAAAATTTTGCCTATTGAAGTCCTTCAGGCTATTGCAAAACAAGAGTCTGAAAGAAAAGCATTCACATCAATTCATGGTGCAGCAAAAGAGATCATTTCGGCAAAACTTGATGACTGGCGTATTGTTGCAACTGGTAACAAGTTACATTACGCTAAAAATTGGAAGGTCTTCGTGGATTTCCTTTGACCTTACCTAGCAGGTTGTCTTGGAAATGAATGGGGTGATAAACAGGTCAAACTTCCTATCGAACAATAACACCCTGTGATTCAATGGCACACCCTCCTAGCATTCAGCCAGCAAAGTCAGCAACCGAATAATCGAGGGTTATATGGAACAAGGCTGGGCGCAGCAAATGCCTGGTTCCGGCTTGCCTATGACTTGTATCTCGTTGAACACAATGCTGAACTTCAAAGGCGACTCATTAGGCGTCTCCGTGTACCTGCTTCTTTCCAGGGTGCTCGATTTGAGACAGCAGTTGCTGCCATGATGTTGGCATCTGGATATGATCTTAGATTTGCCGACGAAAAAGGAGCAGGTAAACACCCAGAGTTTTATGCAACCCATAGAAAAACGTCAAAGGTTCTCGCAGTTGAAGCAAAAAGCAAGCATAGACCTGGTATCTTAGGTTTTGAACCAAGCACTCCGCCGAAACCACCAACCTCCTTCAACATAGACAGGTTGCTTTTTGATGCTGTACAAAAGGATACACAAGCCCCGTTGATGGTGTTCATCGAACTCAATTCGCCGGTGCTCATGAACAAACAGACTATACATGAATTCTGTCGTAATCTCAACGCTAGTTGGATCAGAATTCAGGAGCTATCGTGGCCTAATGGATTCCCGTGTGTTGGTGTTATCTTCTATAACGATATCGCACCTTGGTACTTAAGCGATCCACTGCCTGAAGAAGGAAACTCAATTTGGGCTTTTGTATTGTGGCCATCTTCTAGCCGCCACTCATTTGATGCTAAGCCCTTACTGAATGAAATCGCACAAGGATGTCTTCAGCGCTGTAACATCCCCTTTGAGTTCCCGAATCAAGGGTAAGACATGAGTCAAAAGGTAAAAATGAAAGAATCTCCTAAGAAACTGATAAAAGATTTTACAGTTTCTCCCATCTATAACACCGAAGCGAAGCGCCGGGGTCACTTGCTAAAAGGAATTTTCGGGATTTGTGGTTTGTATTAATAATGCGGATTATCCTGCATCACTGGAGCTGCATAAAATTTATCGCATAATAACTGATAAAGAAGTAGATAAAGAAGGTGATATTCGCATTATTGATGAAAGTGGAGAGGATTATATCTACCCTTCTCCATATTTTGTACCTATTCAAATTCCACAGTCAGTTGAAGAATCTTTTCTCAGGGCTATATAAACTTCCTCTTTTCCCATTTTCCCACTATTGACTTTTGTCACAAAGAAAATTATCATTTTTGCATCCAATTTTAAATGATCAGGAGTTACAATATGGCTAATATAAACATCCTCAAAACAGATTCCCGCGGGAGGATCACACTCCCTCCAGATTTTAGATCCGAGGAACTTTTTGAATATATAATTGATGGTAGTCAGATAACCCTCTATCCTGTAAGAACTGTAAGAAAATTTCCTGACATGTCTGATGTCCCGGAAGAATCCCTTTCTTCGGAATCGATGGATATGGAGGCAAAGGTCAACAAGGATAAACGCAAACCTGTTACTGCCTCCAGTCCTTCAGAGGCCCTTAAACGACTTGGGAAAAAATAATTATGCCGGTAACAGCTCCTCCATTTTTATTATCCTTTGAGCGCCTTTTCCTTGAAAGTTATGACAATCTCGGTCAGAGAGAAAAGCGGGCACTGGACAAAGCAATAAAGATCCTTTCCCTAAATCCAAGGCACCCTTCATTGAGCGTACATAAAGCCAGGGATGTAAAAGCCAAATACTCTGAGGGTGGAGACAGCGTTTTTATCGCCTATGCCGGTAAAGGTTTAAGGTTCACCTTTGAATACGGTCCCGAATCCGGAATGATATCCCTCAGAAATTGCGGATTTCATGATAGATGCGAATCAAAAAAATAGGCTAGCATGATTTAAAACCCTAAAGTTCTTGAAATCGAACTATTCAATAGATATAAACCGAACGTTCGGCAAAGTGCTTTCCAGTGTCACTAAACGCCGGTTTCAGCGGGAATGGGAAATGAATAAGAAAGAGCAGATACTTCATGTAAATATAATGTAAATATCGGGGTCAGCCTTGAGTGCGGCCGGGCGAGGTCGTGTATAATCCAGCGGGTGGGAAGCCCGTCC
>CAYWRH010000030.1:0-31592 GCA_964460435.1 uncultured Desulfatiglans sp. | reverse complement strand
CCAAATTGGCATCATGAAATAGAGGAGGGTTTTCTATTTCTTTCAGGCGGTTTGCTGGAACATCATTCCGGTAATACCGCCTTTTCCTATAACAATAATTTGGCTAATCACATATCAACCCCCCCTGTAATTATTTCTACTTTATTCCATTCTGTAATTCACATGCCTTTATGGTCTGCTTGCACAGCACAGAGGTGGTAACTGAACCAACACCTGCCGGCACAGGGGAAATCCTTGCGACTATTGGTTCTGCTGCCTGAAAATCCACATCGCCGCAGTATTTGCCGGGGTTGTCCGGGTCAGGATTGATGCCTACATCTATAACAACCTGACCTGGCTTTACATAATTACCCTTTATCATCTTTGCCTTGCCCACAGCAGCAATAAGCACATCGCTATCTTTGCATACTGAAGGGAGGTCTTCGGTCCTGGAGTGGCATATTGTAACGGTTGCATGCTCCCTTAAAAGCAGCATTGCAAGGGGTTTACCCACAACAAGAGATCTACCCACAACCGTGCATTTTTTGCCTTTTAGCTGGACATTGTAATGATGGAGCATCTCCATGCATGCTGTTGGCGTGCATGGAGGAAATCCTGTGGGGTCATCTGTAAAAATCTTTGCCGCCCCGGCAGTGGTGAGGCAGTCAACATCCTTTTCAACCGGGATAAGTTCCCTGATCTTTTTACTGTCAAGCGTATCCGGCAGAGGGAAAAACATGAGTATCCCGTGCACATCCTTTTTTGCGCCAATCCCCTTTACAGCCTTTTCAAGGGCTGTCTGTGCTATATCCACAGGAAACTCGAACACCTCGCACTCCATCCCGATTCCGGCGCATGTCTTCTTGGCGCCGCCCTCATAGAAAAGGTCATCTGGCCTTGCTCCAACACGTATAATCCCCAGCTTGGGTGATATATTTTTTGACTTCAGAGCCTCAACCTTTTTTGTAAGCTCATCCTTCATTGCATCAACAACCGGCTTTGCCTTTAGTATTTCAGCCATTTTTTTACTCCTTATTTTCTTAATTTTCCTATAACAAGGTTCAATGTATCATCAGCCAGTCTTGATCCTTCGGCTAATAGTGTATCCATCTCCTTCCTTGTCTTTTCAAGGAAGCTTGCATTTTTTATGGTATTCAGGTTAATAATAATATTGAGACTGCCTGCAATAAGGGCGCTTTTTAAAAATGTCACACCGCAGCCCACATCAGATAAAGCAATCGCAGTCCCTATCTGGCCCATCCTGGCATGTATCTTTATACCCTCATAAGCCTTGCGCATTATCTCCATTGGGACAGAGCATGCGGCAATACTGCAATTTTCTATTGTCTCTTCTTTATACTTTATCTCTTCAGGGGTATTTTTAGGCAGGCCGTATGCCTTTGAAAGGGGTTCAAATACCTCGGCATCTTTATCCACAAGGTTTTCAAGCTCCCTAATAATGGCTTCGCCGCGTTTTATCAGCTCTATTATTTCAGGCTCTACATCAGCATATTTCTTTTTACCCAGCGTAAGATTGCCTACCATGTTACTTAGCGCCATACCTATGGCCCCACCAAGGGCAGCAGCCCCGCCGCCGCCAGGCACAGGCGCCTTTGATGCTAAAGCGGCAATAAAGTTCTTACTGGAATCATCAAGCATTGACATAATAATCTCTCCTTTTAATTTTTTATGGCCGGTTACGGCCATGATTTCTATTTTTCTTGCATATTTCATCCCCTTATAAGGATATGAAATATCTGTCTATATAGTACAAATGTACCGGCAGCATCAAGTCTTTTATACAGCTTTGCCTTTTATGCGCCGGGTTTTTCCTTTTGGTTTGATCCTGTAATCTCCTCGAATTTTTTCTTAATATTGTTTATCCTCCATGCATAGAGATAAAATGGCGAGCCATTATCCGATGATTTAGCCATGTAATCATCCTCTTTTTTGGCGTAAACAGTAAGGGTATGTTCAGTTTTATCCATGACCCTGATTACATACAGCGGGTTTTCAGGCCCTTCTGATTTTTCATCATAGACATATCTGGAACATTTAATACCATTTATTTCATCGAGGATTGAGACCATTTTAGTATGAAGAGCCTTTACACCGTCACCCGACTCCCACTGAAAGGGCTCGCCACTTTTCTTGTCTCCCTCACCCTGAGGCTGTGCCTTTCTTGTGAAGGTCCACTCCCTGTCATCCCCTGAAAACGAGATGCTTTCCACCTCATCGGCCTTGAAGGAAATAACATTTTTATCCCTTATCTCATCCACATCCGTTACAAAGATATCCCTCAGATCTTCACGGGCATGATATACCTTCATGTCACCTCCAAGCCTGATAAAGGTGTAGTTCTGCACACCTGCAGGATTGCCCACATCCACTGTTCTAATCTCCTTTTCCCCTGAAAGGGCCTTTACTGTGATCCGCTTTTTTTCATCAAGCCCATACCTTAAATAATCCTCTGAATCGGATACAACGGTCATTAATACAGGCTTTCTAAGAAAATCGACCATCTTTCCTGTCTTGTATTTGTCCGCAGGATAATTTTCAGGGCCGATCAGCCATTTATCATCTTCTTTTCTTATTTTAATCTCCCTGTCATTTCCGATTATAACAATCCCTGATATCTCTTCAGAGGCAATTTCAGGGAGCTCAGGTATTTCATAGTTAATACGGTTCTCCTTCCTTAAAGAGATATATATGGCAAGCGCTGCTATGACCAGAATAAGCACAAGATATTCTTTTTTAATCTTCATTTGAAACCTCTGACTGAAAAATTATTCCTTTATTTCCAGGTTCACCGGCTTTTTAAAGGCATCCTGTATAGCGAGTTTCCTCCTGTGACGCATCGCCCATATGAAAAGGCCAAATAGCGCAACTATCACAGGCAATCCAACAATATTAAAAACCTTGATACCTGACTTTGCCCAGGGGGTAATCCGTGCAAGGGGGTTCAGGCTCCCGGTCTTGCTTCTCATGACCGCTGTCTCCTCTCTCCCGTTCAGGTAATCAATAAGGTTCATGATAAATATTGAATTCACATTGCCCCCATCCGGGCTTATCACCGAATTATCCAAAAGATAGGAGGTGCCTGCTATAAAGATCTTTCCCGGTTTACCCTTTACTATCTTTTTCTCTTCACTCCTTACCATGCTGGCATCAACGGCAGGTTTTTCCTCTTTCTTTTCTGCCTTTTCTTTACCCTCTTCCTCTGGGGCAACACCTTCACCCTCTTTTTTATCCTTCAAAACTGCCTCGGGCACAGGCTTATCAGCAAAATAGCTGGTAAAGGGGCCCTCTACTATATATGCAAGAGGGATACTTTTAAGAGGGGTATCAGGGGCTGGAGGGCTCATCATCATAGGGTTAAGGTTAATTGGCTCCTGCATCTCCCAGGATTTTTCCGATGATGAAAAGAGCTTATGAAAGGTCAGCCCTTTTTCGCCTATTTTCTTTTCATCAACTGTAACAGGTGAACTCTTCTGTACAAGCAATCCCCTGATATTCTTTATAAAGGGGAGCTTTTTATTAATGAGTTCATCCCTTATCTGCGAGACATAATATAATGGCTGTTCTCCTCCGCCATATTCTGCTGGCAATTCTGCCTTGTAGCACTCCTGATCCAGCACTATTGACTTTTCTATATTGATGCCCCAGTGGTTAAGAAGTTTTTCAAGGCCGGTGTCAACAGGCCTGTACTGCCCGCTGCCGCCCTGCTGGGATGGAAGCTCATCAAATGAATCAAGAAAAAGGGCTATGCTCTTCCCCTGCATCAGAAACTGATCTATCCGGAAGAGCTCATAATCTGTAAAGGGCTCCTTCGGGCCTGCAATTATAAGGCAGTTAAGACCGTTTAACATATCCCTGTCTGTGAGTTTTACCTCCTTTACTGAATAGGAGGAAGAGACCATCTCATTGAACCGTGAGACACTCTCCTGGTTTGGCATACCGGGCATATTAAAATTTCTGCCCCACAGGTTTATAGAACCGTGGTCAGAGAGATAACCCAGGTTTTCATTGATATCCAACAGCGAGTCTATACTCTTCTGTATTACCTCCTCCACCTCGGCCATATCCACAAGCTGATAGATCGTGCCCATCTGCTGGGAGCCTAACCCAGGTATCTGAAACCTTTCAAGGAGTGGAATTTCAAGGGCATTACCCTTATATTCCACAAAAATACCTATAGAGCCCTTGCCAGCGCTGACGGCCTTCTCGGGTGCATCAGGCCACTCCATTGTCATGACCTTGTATTTTTTTACCTGCTCGTCAAGCGCAGGGTCTGTTGATGGATCAAGCATCACATACTCAAGCTTGCCGAAGGTCTTGCCCTTCAGTTTCTCTATGATCTCGCTGACCTTTTCCGGTATCCCGGAAAAGGTCTTAACCCCTATAAACGGGGCGATCTTTTCAAGGGATGAGGACAAGAACAGTTTAACCTTAATGTTCCCTTCCAGTTTCTGAAAGCTGCTTATCTTGTTGTTGAGCTTCTGTATGGCGGTGGTGAGCTTGTACTCAAGCCTGTCAGTCGACGAGATGGCAGGTATCCTTTCCACAAGATCGCCATGTATGATAACAAGCCCCATGTATGCCATCTTGAACTTGAACTCATCCTGATCAAGCACCTGTATCTGAACCGGCCTGATGCCATAGCTCTCTGCAAGCTCCTGATTTTTTCTTACCTCGTTATCCAGGCCACCCTCCTGGCTGCTCACATCATAAAACCTGTAGTTGAAATAGCGGTTACCGGAAAGGGCATACTCCTCAAGGAGGTCGTGAAGATATTTTTCAACACTGTTATAGGGCGCAGGCAGATTCTTGGTAAAAAATACATATATGGTTAAAGGCTCTTCCAGTGTGGAGACAGCCCTCTTGCTTATATCCGAGATGGAGAATGCCCTGTTAGATGTGAGATCCAGCCTGAAAAAGAGTGTAAACCCCGCCACATTAATGAGGATTACCACCAGCATATAGATAAAAAATTTTACAAGATTTCCTGATCGGTCATTCGCTTTCATAGTGCCCTCCTAATTCTTTCTCTGGATTACCAGACTTGCACCATAGAGTGCGACAAAGCTGACGCTGACAAAATAGAGGATATCCCTTGAATCGATTATCCCCTTGGCAACGTTCTGGAAATGTACATTTGCGCCCAGATATTCTATTACAGTTACAAGATTTGCCGGGACAAAAAACATTATGCGCTCAACAAGGGTAAGGGCAAAACATATGACTGCTCCGATTATAAAGGCGACAATCTGGTTTCTTGTAATGGATGAGGAAAGGATGCCAACCGCACTGAATGCGGCACCCAGCATGATTGCACCAATGTACCCGGCAATAACAGGACCCCAGTCAAGCTTCCCGACAAAGGAGATAAAAATGGGGTAAGAGATGGTAGGAATCAGCATTGTCCCGATAAATGCGACCGCAGCCATGAACTTACCGATAACAACACTGGTAAAGCTCACAGGCATGGTGAGAAGTATCTCATAGGAGCCGGTATTGAGCTCTTCTGCGAATAGCCGCATGGTAACAGCAGGGACAATAAACGCAAATACAAGCGGGAGCAGCGTAAAAAAATTCCTCATATCAGCCTGGTTGTATATAAAAAAGGTGGTAAAAAAGAACCATCCTGTCACAAGCAGGAATACGGATATCACTATATAGGCTATTGGTGAGACAAAATATGCCCTGAACTCTTTTTTGAAAATATTCCAGCAATTATTCATATCAGTTCTCCCTCGTCAAATCCCTGAACACCTTTTCAAGTGTCTGAACCTCATGATAAAACTCCATAAGCACCCAACTCTGTTTCTTGATCTCTCTATATATATCTTCACGCAGATCTCTCTCTGAGCCGGAGTGGATAGATACCTTTAGTATATCCCCGTCAACACCATTCTGAGTAATTCCGGTTACCCCTGAGATGCTGCTCAACACCTCTCTGACATTATCAAAAATGGCCTCTTTAAGGGATATGTTAATAAGAAACTCCTTTCCCATGCGGCCCTTAAGCGTATCAATGCCCTCATCCGCCACGATCCTGCCCCTGTTTATTATGATAATACGGTCACAGGTGGCCTCTGCCTCGCTCAGGATATGGGTGGAGAGTATTACTGTCTTTTCCCTTCCTATCTCCCTTATGATATCCCTTATCTCTACGATCTGGTTCGGATCAAGCCCTGATGTGGGTTCATCAAGTATCAGGATTTCAGGGTCATTAATCATGGCATGGGCAAGCCCGACCCTCTGCTTGAAACCCTTTGAAAGTGTTCCTATGGGTTTGTGCATTGCCTCGTTGATGCCACAGAGGCTTGCAACATGCTTTAACCTCTGGTCTATACGATCCTTATCAATGCCCCTGATCTCAGCAACAAACCTGAGATAATCATATGCAAGCATCTCATTATAGAGGGGGGCAGCTTCAGGCAGATACCCGATAAGTCTCTTCACCGCCAAAGGGTTTTCATCAATATCAATATCCTTGATCCTGATGCTGCCTGATGATGGCACAAGAAACCCTGTGAGCATCCTCAAGGTTGTTGTCTTCCCTGCCCCATTTGGCCCCAGAAGGCCAACGATCTCGCCTCGTTCGATATTGAGGCTGATATTATCCACAGCGCATTGTGTGCCGTAGAATTTGGTCAATCCTTCAGCATTAATCATTTTTATCTCCCTGATCATAAATTCAGTGACATATGAAATACATCTTTATGGCTAACCACGAAGATTTTTCTTTTAAGCTTTTTCCCGCGTTCCCCGTGGTAAAATGTGTATTCCTATTTACCTAAAATATTTTTAGATTTTTTTCAACAGTCTATCATGGATATTATCAAAGGCGCCGTTTGACATGATCAAAATCACATCCCCCTTGCGGATGTTTGACAAGATCAGGTCAATAAGCCTCTCTGTGTTTTCGCCATAAAAGGCATTGATACCCCTGTTTTTAAGAGTCTCCACAAGTCCCCTGGAAGAAAACCGGTTATCAAGAGGCACCTTTTCCATTAATGGCGGCTCAGGTATAAATACCATATCAGCCTTATCAAAGACCAGGCTGTACATCTCCTGAAACACCCCCCTGCGGCTTGAGTTTGATCTGGGCTCAAACACGGCAATAATGCGCCTTCCCCTGTATTTTCCTTTTACTGCCTCTATGGTCTTTTCTACTGCGGTCGGATGATGGGCAAAATCATCCAGCACCAGTATGCCGTTTACCTCTCCCCTTACCTCCTGCCTCCTTTTCACACCCTTGAAGGATGCAATGGCCGGGGGGAGTTTTTTGGGGTCTATCCCGATATAATCGGTAAGGGCAATAACTGAGAGGGTATTTGCTATGTTATGCCTGCCGTAAAGAGGGCTGATAAGGCAAATATAATCCTTACCATCCTTAAGGATTTTTACATGTGTCCCATCAGTTTCATCCCTGATATCCACTGCCCTGAAGATAGCCGCCTCATTATAACCATATGTAATGACCCTGCATTTTGCCTTTTTAGACTCCTCATAAACTATGGGGTCATCCATATTTGCTATCAAAAGACCGTGAGAAGGGATGATCTCTATAAGCCTGCGGAAACTTGAGATAACATGGTCAAGGTCTCGGTATATATCCGCATGGTCAAACTCAATGCTTGTGATAATGGTTATAAGAGGTGAATAATGCAGAAATTTTGGCCCCTTATCAAAAAAGGCCGTATCATATTCATCACCTTCTATAACAAAATAGCTGCCATTCCCAAGCTTGAAGCTGCTGTTAAAGTTTTTAAGTATCCCCCCGACCATAAACCCCGGTTCAAGGCCAGCCTGTTCAAGGAGCCATGCGCTCAATGCCGTGGTGGTGGTCTTTCCGTGGGTGCCGGCTACTACGACCGAACTCCTGCCCTGTATGGCAAAGAGATTGAGCGCCTGGGGCAATGATAGATAGCATACATCCATTTCAGAGAGGCGGATAGCCTCGGGGTTATCTCTTGTAATAACATTTCCGACTATAACGAGATCAGGAGCGGGGTCAAGATTATCCCCTGAGTAGCCCTTTTTGATCTCTATACCCATATCCATAAGCATGGTGCTCATGGGCGGATATACATTCTGATCTGATCCGGTCACATGATAACCCTTTGTCTTGAATATGCCGGCCAGAGAGGCCATGGCTGTGCCGCAGATCCCCATGAGATGGACATGTTCAAACCTTTCAGGCGCCCTGTTAAGGGCCTCTTTTAAGCCGCTTTTTGCCTCTGATATATTTTTTCTCTGTTCCATAAAAATCTATTGCCTTTTTATTAATTAAAATCTATATTGACGGGCTCATATTCAATATTAGGAGTCATACAATGTCAAGAATTTGTGATATTTGCGGAAAAAGGCCGCAGGTTGGATATAAGGTAAGCCACGCTCATAATAAATCAAAAAAGCTCTGGCTTCCAAACCTGCAGAGGGTAAAGACCGTTCAGAACGGCCAGACAAAAAGGATGAAGGTGTGCACCGGTTGCCTCAAGACAGGGCTTATAACTAAATAGCATTCAAATTCCTTCCTGCTGTCACTTGAATTAACAGCATGATCCATTATCTGTTTAATGCGTTAAAGGAAAAGGGAGCGGTGACTGTTTATACCCTTTCTACGATTAATACATTTTCAACCTTTTTAATCGCTCCCATTATTTCCTCAAGCTGTTTGTAGCTTTCCACCTGCACCGTAAAATAGGATATCCCCTTTTTATCCATGGTGGTTTTTATTTCCGCATTGATAATATTGGCCTCCTTTTTTGATATTATGGCGCTCACATCAGCCAGCACCCCGCGTCTATCAACAGAGGTCACCCTTATCTTGGCCGTGTAAACATCATCCTTTGCAGGGTCCCACTGCACCTCGACAAGCCTCTCCTGATCAGAGTCAAGTATATGGCTGCAATTGTATTTATGTATGGTAACCCCTCGCCCCCTCGTAATAAACCCCAGCACACGTTCACCAGGCAGGGGCCTGCAGCAGTTGGCAAATCTCACAAGCATCTCATCAATGCCCTTTACCCTTATGCCCTTATTGCTCTTTTTTCTTCTTATCTTTGAAACAACCTTCTGGACTAACCCGACATCTGCCTCCTTCTCAATGCCGAGCTTCTCTTTCAGTCTTGTAACCACCTGGCTGGCAGGAATCTTGCCATATCCAATGTTGGCAAAAAGGTCTTCCAGTGTCTGAAAGGACATATCCTTTGCCACATCAAGAAGCTCCTTGTTTTTTGAAATATTGGAAGTTGTCATGTGCAGCTGTTCAAGGCTCTTTTCAAGGATATTTTTTCCAATGGATATGCTTTCACCCCTTTCCTCTACCTTGATATACTGCCTTATCCTTGATTTGGCCCTTGTTGTCTTTACAAAATCGAGCCAGTCCTTTCTTGGATGCTGTTTATTGGAGGTGATAATCTCAATAATATCACCGTTATTCATGATATATTTGAGTGGCACCACCCTGCCGTTAACCTTTGCCCCTGTGCATTTTTCCCCTACCTGAGAATGAACACTGTAGGCAAAATCAACCGGGGTCGCCCCTTTTGGAAAGGCCTTCACCTCTCCCTTGGGTGTAAACACATACACCTCATCAGGGAAAAGATCCATCTGCACCATCTCCATGAACTCCTTCGGGTCATGGAGGTTTTTCTGCCACTCAAGGAGCTGCCTGAGCCATGCAAACTGCTTCTGGTCAGCCTCGCCTATTTTTATGCCCTCTTTATATTTCCAGTGAGCTGCTATACCCTCTTCTGCCACCTTGTCCATCTCCCATGTCCTGATCTGCACCTCCATGCGCTGGACATAGGGGCCGATTACAGAGGTATGAAGGGACTGGTACATGTTTGCCTTTGGGAGTGAGATATAGTCCTTGAATTTACCCGGGATAGGCTTCCATGTGGAGTGGATAAGCCCCAGCACCTCATAACACTCCTTCAGGGTATTTACTATTACCCTGAATGCAACCACATCATATACCTGGTCTACAGTGAGGTTCTGATCCTTCATCTTCTGGTAGATGCTGTAAAAATGCTTGTGCCTTCCCTTGATCGTGGCCTCTATCCCATACTCCCTCACCTTCTGGCCGATAAGCTCGCCCACCTCCTGAATAAATTTCTCCCTGGCCCCGCGTCTTTCTGCAATTCCTGCCTTAATCTTATTGTATATCTCAGGCTCGAGGTAATAGAGGCACAAATCTTCAAGGCTTGATTTTAGCCAGTAGATACCCATCCGGCCGGCTAAGGGGGCATATATATCAAGTGTCTCACGCGCTATCCTTATCTGTTTTTCAGGGGTATGAAACCCCAGGGTCCTCATGTTGTGCAGCCTGTCAGCAAGCTTCACCATTATGACCCTTATGTCGCTTGTCATGGCCAGAATCATCTTTCTGATATTTTCCGCCTGACGCTCTTCAGTAGTGCTGAACTGGATCTTGCTGATCTTTGTCACACCATCAACAATATTTGCGGTCTCTTTACCGAAAAGCCTCTCTATTTCAGTGAGTTCTGCATCTGTATCCTCGATGGTGTCATGGAGAAGGCCAGCAACAATGCTTATGGCATCCATCTTCATCTCGGTTAAAAGATATGCCACTTCAAGCGGATGAGAAAGATATGGCACACCTGAGAGCCTCACCTGCCCCTGATGAACCTTTGCTGAATATACATATGCCTTTTCAACAAGGCTTGTATCAGCCTTGGGGTTGTAACTTAGGAGTCTTGAGGTAATATCATTCAGCCGTATCATCGGTCAGCGTCTCTATATATCAGCCAATAAGCTTTCGAACTTCAGTAATCAGCGTCTCTGCCAGTTTGTCTTCAGGGAGCTTTTCAATAACCTCCCCCTTTTTAAAGAGGACACCCTTTCCGCGTGCACCTGCAACACCTATATCCGCCTCTCTGGCCTCGCCCGGGCCATTTACCACACAGCCCATAATGGCCACTTTTAATGGAGTTACAACATCGCTAAGCTCCCTTTCAACCCTTTCTACGAGGCCAAACAGGTCTATTTCGCACCTGCCGCAGGTGGGGCATGATATGATCTCAATGCCCCTGTGCCTAAGATCAAGCGCCCTTAATATTTCGTAGGCAACCTTAACCTCTTCCACAGGGTCCCTTGAAAGGGATACCCTCATCGTGTCACCAATACCCTTAAGAAGCAGCGCTCCTATGCCAATAGAATTCTTGACAGTACCTGATATAAGTGTCCCTGCCTCTGTAATCCCGAGATGAAAGGGATAATCAGTCTTTTCCGCCAGCATCTCATATGCCTTTATGCTGTTAAGAACATTTGATGATTTGAGGGATATCTTTATGTTGCGGTAATCGAGTTCCTCAAAAAGGGCAATATGTTCAAGCGCGCTTTCCACCATTGCCTCTGGCGTGGGGTGGCCATATTTCGTTAGGAGATGCTTTGAGACAGAGCCGCTGTTTACACCGATCCTTATGCATGTATTATGCTTTTCCGCCTCACGGATAATTCTTTCAACACCTTCCCTTCCGCCGATGTTGCCGGGGTTGATCCTGATGCCGTCAGCGCCGCCCCTAATTGTGGCAATGGCAAGACGATAATCAAAATGTATATCCGCTATCAATGGGATATCAACATTACTTTTTATTTCCGCAAATGCTGTGGCTGCCTCTTCATCAGGTATGGCTAACCTTACGATTTCACACCCGGCGTTTTTTAACGCATTAATCTGGTTTGTGGTGGCCTTAACATCCCTTGTATCGGTATTTGTCATGGATTGAACCGATACAGGCGCATCTCCTCCAATAGGAAACCCGTTTAACGATACCTGCCTGCTCTTTCTTCTTTTCGTATGCTGTTCAGTCACAGTTTATGCCTCAGATAGATTACACGGATAGAATAAATTTTACACAGGCTTTATGTCAATTAAATAGTCGGCAGAGCTTTTATATTATTAAAGAGACCAAACTCACACTTGAAGGGTTTCTGTAACAAAGATAAAAATTGATTACTCCTCATTTAGCCCAAGCTCTTCCTTTAGCTCTTCCATCCGGGTCTGGGCATTTTCCCATTCCGAAATGGACTCTTCAAGTGTATGTTTGAGCTTTTTGTATTCATTTAAAAGCGGCACACTCTTGCTGCTGTCCTTGAAGAGTTCAGGGTCTGTGAGCATGACCGATATCTCCTTTTCCCTTATCTCAAGGGCTGAGATCTTTTCCTCAAGTTTTGTGCACTTTTCCTCAATGGGTTTAAGCGCTGCATTAATCTCTTTTCGCCTTTCTGCCTTTTTCTTTCTAATCTCTTTCCTGTTTTCAGGAGATCTCTGTTCTTGAATTTCAGGCATAGCGGCAGGTTCAGCGGTTAAAGGCTTAACCACAGGGGAAGAGCCTGTTTCTTCCGTCTCCTTAAGGTGCATGAAATACTCCTTAAGTGTGCCGTGGTATTCAATTATATGCCCATCCCTGATATCCCATATCTTTGTAGCAAGACGGTTTATGAATGACTGGTTGTGGGATACAAAAAGGAGCGTGCCGCTGTATTTATCGAGCGCATCTATGAGTATCTCGGAAGAGACAAGGTCAAGATGGTTTGTAGGCTCATCCATCACAAGCAGGTTACCCGGCTTTATAAGTATCTTTGCCAGGGCCACACGCGCCTTTTCACCCCCCGAAAGCACCTTGACCGGCTTGTCCACATCCTCACCGGAAAAGAGAAACGCCCCGCACACACCCCTTACAAAGCTTGTGCTCTCGTGTGGCACCACCTGATACACCTCTTCAAGGATGCTCTTTCTTGGATCAAGCATCTCGGAGTGGTGCTGGGCATAATAGCTCATCTCAACATTATGGCCCAGCGCTATAGTGCCTGTGTCAGCAGGTATCTCATCTGCAATCATGCGGAGGAGCGTTGTCTTGCCATACCCGTTAGGCCCTATGAGCCCTATCCTTTCGCCCTTGAACACGTTAAGGTCTATATCCTTATAAAGCCTCTTTTCACCGAATGCCTTTGAGAGCGACCTTATTGTAAGCACCTGTCTCCCGCTGGGTGCAACCTCAGGGAATGAAAACCTTATCGTCTTCTGGCTCTTGTGGGTGGTCACTATCTCTATCTTTTTTAAAAGCTTGATCTTGCTTTGGGCCTGCCGCGCCTTGGTGGCCTTTGTCTTGAACCTCTCTATAAATTTTTTAGCATCCTTAACCTTTTGCTCCTGGTTCCTTGCCATTGCCTCAAGGCGGCTATTCTCATCCTCCCTTAATAGGAGATACTGTTCATAGTTTCCCCTGTAACTCCTTATGCCCTCCGGTTCAAAGCTTATAATGCGGTCTATCTGCCGGTTTAAAAATTCCCTGTCATGGCATACAAGTATTATTGCCCCTTTAAATTCACCCAGAAACTGCTCAAGCCACATGACCGAAGGCAGATCAAGGTGATTTGTAGGCTCATCCAGGAGGAGCAGGTCAGGCGCCTGAAAAAGAAGGCTTGCAAGTGATGCCCTCATGCGCCAGCCACCGCTCAGATGTGAGACCGGTTCGTTAAAGCCCTGCTCTCTAAAACCCAGGCCTGAAAGTATCTTTTCTGCCCTGTGAGATGGGTACATGGATTCTATCAGGGTCATCTCGTTATGCAGTTCGGTCAACCTGCTGGCAAGTTTCACCTGTTCAGGGCTGCATATGTTACTGTTTATAAGGCCTTCAATATTTCTGATCTCTTCCCTTATGGTTTTTCTTCCGGGGATAGAGTCTATGATGGATTGAAGTAATGGGCCTGAAAGCCTCTCGTCCACATCCTGCGAAAGATATCCTAGCCTTGAACCGCCTGTGAGCACAACCTCACCGCTGTCAGGGTGCATCTCTTTGGATATGACCCTGAGCAGGGAGGTCTTGCCAGAGCCATTTGGGCCGATAAGCCCTATACGGTCACCCTTTTCTACCTGAAGGTTTAAATCCTTGAATATCTCTTTTTTAGAAAGGGTCAGATTAAGGTTAATTATATTTAGAAGGCTCATAAAACTATTAAAAAGAGGGCCATGTGAAATTTGTTCTAAAGTAAAATTTTCCGCATACCGATAAATATTCTGAACCTCTAACGGTTCAACTTAAGCCCCCAGCTCTCCTCAACCCTCTTAGCATGGGGGCTTTCCTTTTAAGGGGTTTACAGCCAGAATCAGCGCGAAAAGATGACGTCAAGTATTTCCTGTATCTGTGTGGGGTTAATATATCCTTTATCAAGCAGTATCTCACCTATAAGCCTGTGAGTCTTGTATTGAATCTCCTCTTCCACCTGTATTTTCAGGGTTTCAATGAGATTATCCGCTGTTATAAACCCCTTTTCTATGGCTATTATGCCAAACTGTTTCTCGTAATGCTCTATCTTGCCCGGTTTGTCAGACATGCTTCCTCTCTTAATTTACAGTTTATCCGAGCTGTATTTTTTCTTGAGTATCAAGCCATATAAAAACACCATGGCGATTATCCATATGGCAATAAATATCCAGCTGCGGGTCAGGTGCCATACTGCGCCGCTCCCTATAAAGGATGGGATTATCATAACTATCCCTATGCCTAAATCTCTGCTCTCCATAGCCATCCTCTTACAAAAATCGTTTACCGAGTATCATAAAAAAAACAATATTGCTATTTATTTTTTACTCAAGATATTCAATCAGTTACCATTTTCCTGGGGATCAATTGAAACGGGCTTGAAATAGGTGATAATCCCTTTTTCAAGGAGTTCCATGCCCTTTTCCCTTGCCTGTGCCTCGCTCCTGAAATCGCCTATGTACACCCTGTACCAGGTAACAGAAGGTTCTTTTTCAGGCACAAGGAATGCCTTGTAACCGGACCCCTTGAGGCTTTCTACGGCCCGCCTGGCATTTACCTCTTCTTTATAGCTCCCTGTATGTATAAAAAATATCCTGCCCCCTGTTCCGGTTTCAGCGGCGCCGCCATTTTGATGGGGGACATCAGCAGAAGAAAATTTGCTTTGGGGCCGTGCATAACCTTTTATTACACCCGATTCCACAAGTGTTTTTGCATCCCTTACCGCCTCCCCAAGGGTTTTATATCCGGTGATATATATCCGGTATAATTCTCCCATGCCCTCTGTTTTTTCATACCGGTAAAATGCTCTCCTCCCAAGAGATAAAAGCTCTTTTTTAAGGATAGCCGCATTTGCCTCCTCTTTATATGCGCCTACCTGTAAGGTAGCCCCCTTTGGCATATCAGCACGGTCATTATCTGTATGAGATTCAACTGTATCAGTTGTCTTTAAAGGCCCCTTTACTTCAGGTTCTTCAGATGCAGTTTCCTGTTTTACTGTTTTTTTCGGTAATGATATTTGCCCTCTTATGACCTGGCCTGATCCCTTCTCCTGCTCAATAGCCTGGGGTTTTTCGGTCTGCTGGGGGATAAATGTTTCAGGGATTTTCACCCCGGCATCATTTTTGGTTATGGGAGGGGTCTGATCCTTCACGACCTTTGACTCCGGCTCAGGGGTCTTCTTTTCAGTAACCCCGTTCTTTTCCTCTGAAACCTGCCTTATATCATTTACCGGTTGAGCCGCCTCTGCTGGTTCCAGCCTTATTTCCGTCGGCGGCTCTTCTATTACAGGCGTATCAACCACCTCCTTCACAACATAATCAGATATGAGTTCAAGATCCTTTAATACCTTGGCCTCCTTAACGGCCTCATCCCTTGATTTGTATCTTTCTATGTATACCTGATATTCAATCTTGCCATTCTCCGGGTTCTTTTCTTTCCTGTAAAAGGCATTGTTTCCGGAATTTTTCAGGCTTGCCTCCTCCTTTTTGGCAGCCTCTTCACTAGTGAATCTGGACAGGGCAATAGAGAAAAAGGGGGCATCCCCGCTTGAGGGGGCCGGGGTGAAAAAAATAAAAACCAATAATACAATGACTGATATAGCGGTGGGTATCATCCTGTAAGGCAGGCCTTTAGAGTATATAGAATCCATGTTTTTTACCCGGTATTATCTGCTCATAATAGTAAACAACCCAGTAAATGCCTCTTTATATAACTATTTTCTATTATTAATCCTTTATCGCATGATACATAAAAATGGCAGCAACATAAAAGAGTATATGGAATAGAAGGGAATGTGTCAATGAATTGGTATTTTATGAGCAGGCCATCCTTGATTATGGTTTATCTTTTCTATATACTCCTTTGACAGGTCTTAAAAAAATCAGAAACAGGGAGCAAAAATTGTTTATCACCTTTGAAGGTATTGAGGGTTGCGGCAAGACTACACAGGTTGATCTTCTTGTAAAATATCTTGAAGAGAAAAATGTTGAGTTTATAAAGACATTTGAGCCGGGCGGAACAGAGATAGGCAAAGGCATAAGAAGGATACTTCTTGATGCCAGGAACACCCATCTTTCTCCACTTGCGGAACTGATACTTTATGAGGCAGACAGGGCACAGCATACAGATGAAAAATTGATCCCCGCCCTTGATAGCGGCAAGTGGGTCATCTGCGACAGGTTTTTTGATGCGACTGTTGCATATCAGGGGTATGGCAGGGGCATGGACATGGAGCTTATCGGGCTTCTGAACAACAGGGCTGCCCGCGGGCTTTGCCCTGACCTGACAATACTTCTGGACTGTCCTGAAGATATCGGCCTTAAACGGGCGCTTGCGCGCAACAGGGAGCAGGATATTGAGGCACAGGGGCGGTTTGAAAAGGAAAAACTGGAATTTCACAGGAAGGTAAGAGGCGGCTATCTTGCCCTTGCGGAGAGATACAAAGAGCGCTTCAGGGTTATTGATGCCTCGAGGCCTGTTGAAAGGATAAGCCAAGATATATATAACCTTATTACCCCCTATATAGATGCAGTAAGGTAAAAAAGTGAAGGTGTTCTCAGAGATAATCGGCCAGAAAAGGGCTATCGATTTTTTAAGAAGGGTCATAGGCGGTGACAGGATACCGCATGCATATCTCTTTACCGGTATAAGGGGGGTTGGCAAGAGCACAACTGCCCTTGCCCTTGCAAGGGCAGTGAACTGCGCCGCAGATACAACTGGTGATGGTTGCGGCAGATGCATCATATGCAGACAGCTGTCAAGCGGTAACTTTCCTGATATCATCTCTGTTGCCCCGGATGGGCAGAACATAAAGATAGAGCAGATAAGAGAGCTTAACAGGGCGCTTAACTATAAGCCTGTTTCAGGCAGATACAGGATTACCATAATAGACCGGGCTGAAATGATGACTGAAGAGGCAGCAAACTCATTTCTTAAAACCCTTGAGGAGCCGCCTCCCGGTAATATAATCGTTTTAAAGGTCGTTGACCCCCGTGATCTCCTGCCCACAATTGTATCAAGGTGTCAGAGGGTGCCCTTTAATCCCCTGGATCGTGATATCATAAGGGATTATCTTGTAGCACATCATAATCAGGATGATAATACCGCATATCTCGCAGCAGGCATAGCTGACGGAAGCCTGGGCAGGGCTATTGAGATTTGCGAAGAGGGGTTTCTTGATGCCCGAAGGGAGCTGTTAGAACATATCCTCGGCCTTAAGGATATGCCAGCTAGTCAGGCGGTTGAACTGGCCTTTGAATATGGGAAAAAATATTCAAGGAAGGCCCAGGAGGATCAGTCTGGCATAGATCTATACGGGGTCATAGGCATCTGGAAGAGCTGTCTGAGGGATATGCTTCTTGTCACAATCGGGGGCAATTATGATATGATGGAAAACAGGGATTACAGGGAGATGATTGCAGGGCTCGCAGCAAAACATGATGCAGATAAACTTATAGAGAGTTTCTTTCTATTAGAGGATTGCCAGAGGGATCTCATCAGAAATCCCAATCCTGGACTTCTTGTGGAAAAAATGCTGCTTGAGCTTAAGGCCCTTAACAATTGAAATCTATGCACAGGAGCATCAGGATTATATGAGAAAAATTGTAGGTATCAGACTCAGGCCAAACGGCAAGATATATGACTTTGACTCCGGTCACTTTGTCCTTAAAAAGGGTGACAGGGTAATAGTTGATACAGAACAGGGTAATGCCCTTGGAGTAGTTGCAACAGAACCCAGGCAGCAGGAGGGGGGGGAACCCGCCCGTGAACTCAAGTCTGTCCAGAGGGTTGCATCAGATGATGACATAAAGAGAGATGAAAAAAACAGGGAGATGGAGAAGGAGGTCTACTCATTCTGTTATCAGAAGATACAGGAGAGGGGCCTACCCATGTCCCTTGTCACTGCGGAGCAGTTGTTTGATGGAAGCAAGGTGGTTGTTTACTTTTCCGCGGAAGGGAGGGTGGACTTCAGGGAACTTGTAAAGGACCTTGTACAGAAATTCCATACCCGGATAGAGATGCGTCAGATTGGGGTACGTCACCAGGCTAAGATGGTCGGGGGGCTTGGCGGGTGTGGAAGGGAGTTATGCTGTTCCGCCTTTCTAAATAAATTTGACCCGGTTTCCATCAAAATGGCAAAGAAACAGAGTCTTTCACTTAATCCGACAAAGATTTCAGGCATGTGCGGAAGACTGATGTGCTGCCTCTCATATGAGTATGATTTTTACAATAAGGTATCAAAGAATGTCCCCAAGATCGGCAAGAATATCCAGACAGAAAAGGGGAGCGGAAAGGTCATACGCAATAATGTGCTCAAGGAATCTGTTACCATACAACTTGATTCTGAGGAGGAGATTGATGTGATGTATGGTGAAATCATCATGGATAATGGACATGTTGAAGAGGAAGAGGAGCCTGACACAGAGATTATTGAATAAACCCCTTTCCTGTATACAGAACCATAAAGTTATATAAAGTTAAGTATAATTTTATTACTTCAGCATATGTTTACCGAAAATGGCATATATCCCTGCACATTATTTTTACTTGACAAACTATTAACTCTATGACCTATAATATGGCTATGTTTGTGGCCCGGCTCTTATCGCGGGTCGGATTTATTCGGTAAAAATCTTTTGCCGAGTTTGCGACCTGAAGATTTTGAGCAAAAATGTAACAATTTTTAAATGGAGGTCTAAGCTTTGGCAGAAGGGACAGTAAAATGGTTTAGTGACAAAAAAGGGTACGGTTTTATTGCGCAGGAAAAGACCGGACAGGACATTTTCGTCCATTATTCATCAATTGAAATGGACGGTTTCAAGACCCTTGAAGAGGGTCAGCAGGTCATCTTCGAGGTGGAAGCTGGCGAAAGAGGTCCTGTAGCAAAGAATGTAAAGAAGATGTAACCCGATCTCCTTTAAAGAGGGCATCTCGCAAAAACATGGCGAGATGCCCTCTTTTTTTCTTTTTATAAGATCACACCCTCTTTATCCAGGTGATTAACAAGTGCCAGCAATCACTCTTTTGCTGACGGGCATAAGTCAGCTATCTGACACTTATCATGTTCAGGTTTCCTGGCGCTGCATACTGCCCTGCCGTGGTATATGAGGAGATCGGAAAATCGCCGCCATCTCTCTTCGGGCAGTATCTTCTGTATATCCTCCTCGATCTTATCAGGATTACTGCTTTCTGTTAACCCCATCCTCATGGCGAGCCTTTTAACATGGGTATCAACCACCACACCGGGTACATTATAGGCCGCACCAAGTACACAGTTGGCGGTTTTTCTACCGACCCCAGGGAGCCTTATCATTTCGGGAAGCGTTCGGGGGATATTGCCCCCATACATCTTGATAAGCCCCTCGCAGCAGCCCTTTATTGACCTTGCCTTGTTCCTGTAAAAGCCTGTCGATTTTATGGCCTCTTCAATATCTTCTATCGGGGCATTTACAAAGTCCATAGGTGTTTTGTATTTTTTAAAAAGAGAGGGTGTAACCTTGTTTACCTGTTTATCAGTGCACTGGGCTGACAGGATCGTGGCTATAAGTAGCTGGAATGGCGTTCTGTATTCCAGGGCGGTCTTTTCCATTGTATAAATGGGGTCAAGTATCTTATATATTTTTTCTGTCCTCAGTTTTTTCTTTTTCATGCTCTCCATCTCAGGCCCTATATCCCTTTTGAATCCTTCACAGGTTGTTAATAATTTTGACAACTATGCTCTAATATTATAATTTTGTTACAGGTAAGGATCATATGAAGCTATATAAAAAAATAAACAGAATAATACAAGTTATACCGGTCATCTGCTTTATAATAATGATCTTTTGCCTCTGGTTTGTTGTAATGACACCTCTTGTTTCTGCCTCCGGGCCTGAAAAAGCCCCTGGCAAGATAAGTCCTCATGAAAACAGTAATAAGGGGGAAATAAACATGGAAGAAAAGGGAAAACTTACAAAGGAAGAGGGTGAATACCTTCTTGCTATTGCGCGAAAGACCATTGAGGCAAGGCTCTTTAACCGCGATATTCCGCCTGAAAAGAAGATTGATAATGAAAAATACCTTGAAAGACGAGGCACCTTTGTAACACTCACCACAAACGGCAATCTACGCGGTTGTATAGGGCATATTATCCCACAGGAATCCCTTATAGATGGCATCAGGGTCAATGCAATAAACGCCGCCTTTAAAGACCCGAGGTTTCCCCCGCTTTCAAAGGAGGAGTGGGGCAGGGTAAAGGTAGAGATCAGCATACTTACCGAGCCAGCGCCATTAAAATACAGTAATGCAGAGGATCTGTTAAACAAAATAAGGCCGGGCATGGATGGACTTATCATTGAGAAGGGATATCAGAGCGCCACATTCCTTCCACAGGTATGGGAACAACTACCTGAAAAGGAGGAGTTTTTAGGGCACCTCTGCATGAAGGCCGGTTTAAGCGCAAACGAATGGAAAAAGGGTACGCTTACTGTCTATACATATCAGGTCCAGGCATTTGAGGAGGGGCACTAGTTTTATTCATAACATAAAACCTGCAACTGGCATAAAGGGCTGATGAGAGTAAACAAAAATCTGATAGTCTGGTCTATAATCGGGACAGGGATATCCTCTGTAACTACCCAGCTTGTTACTATCCGTGAATTTATCACCCAGTTTCACGGTAATGAGATTACTATATCCCTTGTTCTCTTTGCCTGGCTTTTATTTAACGGGGCTGGCAGCCTTTTATGCAGGCATGTCAAGGTGACGGGCATATTCCTCTATTCACTGCTTATCCTCTTTATAGCGATATGGCCATTCCCTCAGCTTATAATTATAAGATATCTCAGGGATATCCTCATTCTCCACGGTGCATCTGCCGGTTTTTACCAGATACTTCTGTATGTGGGCATAACCACAGCGCCATATGCCCTGCTCACAGGGTATATATTGCCCTGCTCCCTTGAAATCATTAGGGCAAACTATCATGATTTCACATCAGGGGAACTATATATTGCAGATAACATTGGTGATATACTTGGAGGTGTTATATTCAGTTTCATACTGGTCTACTTTTTTAACCCCTTTAAAACCATAGCCATCACCTCAAGTATCCTTATAATCATATCCCTGAGCATGTTCATAAGGTACAGAAAAAACCATGTGGCCGTTATATCACTGATAATGATCGCTGCATTCTATATTTATGCGCTTATTCCTGATCTTGAAAAATCGACCCTTTCAGGACAGTACGGTGATATCCTTAAATACAAAGAGACCCCTATAGGAAGGCTTGTTATAACAAGAGAGGCCAATCAGCACACCTTCTGGGAATCAGGCGCACCACTCTATTCAACAGGTGATATACAGGGCAGCGAAGAGAAGATACATTACCCAATGAGCCAGCTTGAGGGTGAAATAGAGGATGTCCTGCTTGTCTCGGGGGGCATAGGTGAAACACTCTCTGAACTCTCAAAATACCGGCCAAAGAATATAGACTATGTTGAGCTGGACCCCGCGCTCATAGATATGGCAAAAACTGAAGGACTGCTTAAAACCTTTCCAGCTCTTAATATAATAGCCATGGATGGCAGGGCCTGGCTGAAAAAGACAGGGAAAAGATACGATGCAATCATCATTGACCTGCCCGACCCTGACACCTTTCAGCTAAACCGGTTTTATACAGCGGAGTTCTTCAGCCTTACAAGGGAAAAGCTCAGTGAAAAAGGGGTCCTTTCGTTCAGTGTCAATTCCTATGAAAACTATATAAGCGATATAACAAAGAAAAAATTATCATCAATATATAATACGTTAACGCAGTACTATAAAAATGTAATCATCATACCGGGTGGGGCGGTATTCTTTATCTGCAGTGAGGGCCTCCTCAAATATGACATCCCTTCATTGCTTAAAAAAAGGTCAATAGATACTCAATATATACAATATTATTATTATGGGAATGTGACTAATGACCGCATAAACCAGGTCAGGGGCAGCATAGACTCAAAGGAGTATATGAATACCGATTTTGAGCCAAGGCTCTTGAACATCGCATATAAGGAGTGGTTTTCAAAACATGGTTCATCGCCGGGCATCTTTCTTTTTACAGCTGGATTGATTGGGATTATATATATCATATTCATGAAAAAGGAGGAGTTTATCCTCTTTTCATCCGGCGTGGCCACCATGTCGGCTGAGATGCTAGTTATTTACTGTTTTCAGATCATTTACGGTTATGTATATCTCAAGGTGGGGATAATAGTGACCGCATTTCTGTTCGGGTTGTTGCCGGGGGCAATTGCAGGGACCATATTTACACAGAAAAAACGTTCAGAGCTTATCTTCTCTGAATTTTTTATCATTTGCCTTCTGATATGCATTTATATCTGGGTAAGCTTTTTAAAGACAGACCTGCACCAGGCATGGTTCGTCCTCTACTCCATTCTCTTTTCATTTTTCTGCGGGTTCCAGTTTCCTGTTGCCGCTGGTATAATAGGCGAAAAGATGAGCCCTGTTGCAGGGTGCATAGCAGCAGACCTTGCCGGTGCGGCGCTTGGGACGCTTTTGGCTGGCGCCTTTCTCGTGCCCATTGCAGGGATACATGCCACAATTATAGCGGTGATATCCCTAAAGATAATAAGCGGCATGTCGCTGTTGTTCAGCAAAAAGGAATAACATAAAAAAGGGTTGACATGATAAGACTCTATACCAGGAAGGAATTCATAAAAACAGCCTGCGCATGTGCAGGGGCAACCCTCTTCTTTTCTGACAGCGCATTTTTAAGAGGGGCAGAACAGGATAGTAAGAGGGCTAAATCCATCAGGGGAACTGTATTTAAAGGTGATGCCCCTGATAAACCTTGGAAATGGTCGGTTGAGGCAAGACACTACACAAAAGAGGGAAAGGACACTTTGTGTCTCAATTGCCCGAACCGCTGTTATCTTAACCCTGGAGACAGGGGTGTTTGCCGGTCAAGGGTAAATATTGATGGCAAATTGTATTCACTTGCCTATGGGAACCCCTGCACTGTCCATATCGACCCTGTTGAAAAAAAGCCCCTTAACCATTTTTACCCTGGCTCTTCAGTCTTCTCCATTGCGGCAACAGGATGCAATTTAAGGTGTCTTAACTGCCAGAACTGGGAGATATCCCAGAAGAGGCCCGAGGATGTTGAGCACGGCGAACTCTTCCCGGGGGATGTTGTGGCATCTGCCAAAAAGAGCAATACTCCTTCCATAGCATATACCTATTCTGAGGCAATCACCTATTATGAATATATGTTTGACACCGCAAGAGCTGCAAGGGAGGCAGGGATAAACAGCATCCTTGTTTCAAACGGTTATATAAATGATAAACCGCTGATTGAACTTGCCCCTTTTATTGACGGGGCAAATATAAATTTAAAATCCTTTGATAATAACATCTATATGGTCCTAAATGGCGGCACCCTTGCTCCTGTCTTGAATACCCTTAAGAGGCTTAATGAGAATAATGTATGGTTTGAGATCACTACACTTGTGGTGCCCACCTATATTGATGACCCTGATATGATAAAAAGGATGTGCGAATGGATATTAAAGGAGCTGGGGCCTGATCATCCGCTCCATTTTTCAAGGTTCTTTCCAAATTACAGGCTTAACAGACTGCCACCCACACCTGTTTCACAGCTTGAGGAGTTTAGAAATATAGCAAGGAAAGAGGGACTCCACTATGTTTACCTGGGTAATGTGCCTGCCCATGAAGGCAGTAACACCTACTGCCATAGCTGTTCAAAACTGCTGATTGAACGGACAGGGTATACCATCGGTAAAATGGATATAGCAAAGGGTAAGTGCATCCACTGCGGTACACTGATACCTGGAAGATGGGCTGCATAGGTTAAGGACACCGAAAGCACAAAAATATCATTTACCACGGAGAGCACGGAGGACACGGAGAAAATCTTTTTATTATCAATAAATAATTTTTGTTTTTCTTAGCGCCCTTCCTGGCGCGCCGTAGCCTTGGCGAAGGGGGCTGTGTCTTTGCGGTTCAATTTTAGTCAGTCACTTCAACTGTGCAAGAATAAGGAGTGCATGGAGATATTTTTCTTTGAAATCTCCGTGCTCTCCGTGTACTCCGTGGTTATAATTTTTCTTTACAGTAGGAACGGCTGCTTGCCACCCAATAGTCTTGTATGAAGGCGGATAAGCAAAGAGACTTAAGGAATACTATTCGCTGAAAGCTGACCGCTGACTGCTGAAAGCTGCATCCAGAAATTTCTTCTTTCCAGATTAAAATTAGCAAGTCAAAAAAATCTCAATGAGATCTCTGTTGTCTGGCAGTTAATAAATATTTCTGCTATATTGGCCCTGCCCTTTAACCGGCGCTGCTTTTTACATTAATATAGATCGGATGGATGGAAATCAATGATATATCTGTTAAAGCTCTTTAAATACCTTAAAAATTATACCAGCCACATGGTGGTCTCCATGTTGTTCCTGATCCTGTCAGTAATCTTTACCATGATACAGCCAAAGCTAATAGAATGGGTCATTGATCGTGGCATAGAGGCAGGCGCCGTAAAAAATATCATCTATGGGGCGGCAGGAATACTTGTCACCGGTCTTATCGGTAATGCTGCAAACCTCATAAGCGGGTTTTCACTCATCAAAGCAGGCCAGGGCATGAGTCATGAATTAAGAAGCGACCTTTTTAAAAAGATATTATCATTCTCATTTATGAATTTTGACAAATGGCGCACCGGCGAGCTGATGGTAAGGCTTAATTCCGATGTCAACACTGTCCGCATGTTTATCAGGATGGGTCTGTTCATGATAGTCCAGTCAGTTGTCACAATATTAAGCAGCATCATCTTTATGTTCATTACTGATGTCAGGCTTGCCACTGTCATGTCTATTATAATGGGCGGGACACTTGCACTCTCTTTAGCATTTGTAAGCATTATGCGGCCCCTTTTTATGAAGATGAGGGTAAAACTGGATGAGTTGAATAATACCCTTCAGGAAAACCTGGCAGGAGCAAAGGTGGTCAGGGCATTTAACAGACAGAGTCTGGAGAAGGATAAATTCAGTATAAAAAACCGTGATATATTCAGGATAACCCTTAAGATTGGCTATCTCTTTTCGACATTTATGCCCTTTATGCTCCTTTTAGGAAACATGTCAATTACCCTCATACTGTGGATGGGAGGCGCCGAGATCATCAGGAATCACATTGCAGCTGTCTCCGGATTTACACTGGGGCAGCTGACCGCATTCAATAATTACGCAATGATGTCTATCTTTCCCCTGGTTATGCTTGGTATGGTCTTAAATTTTATCTCTATGGCAAGCGCATCCGCAGAAAGGATATTCAAACTCATGCAGGAGGTTCCCGGCATTATTAAGCCTGACTCCCCTCTTCCTGCTGACAAGATAACAGGCTCTATTGAATTTAATGGGGTCTACTTCGGGTATGGCGAAGGCGAGGATGCCCTTATTGATATCAACATCCGGATTGCGCCTGGGGAAAAGGTGGGCATTATTGGCGGCACAGGCAGCGGCAAGTCAAGCCTGGCTAGCCTCATTCCAAGGCTCTATGATCCGAGGCAGGGAACAGTGCTGGTTGATGGTGTTGATGTAAAAAGATATGACCCTTCCGAATTGAGAAAAAAGATAGGCATTGTCCTTCAGGACGCTGTGCTTTTCTCCGGAGGTATAAGGGAAAATATTCTTTATGGGAACCCTGATGGAGATCAGGCTGTTGCTGAAAGGGCCGCCAGAATAGCCCAGGCCACTTCATTTATCTCGGAAAAGGGATGGGATACCGGCATAGGAGAAAGGGGCGCAGGCCTCTCAGGCGGTCAGCGACAGAGGGTGGCAATCGCAAGGACTATTGCCGCAGATCCTTCCATTATCATACTTGACGATGTCACCTCTTCCCTTGATCTTGAAACAGAAAGAAAGGTCACGCGCGGCATTTATAATGAGCTTAAGGGTGCCACGGTTATTATCATCAGTCAGAAGATAAAGACCATCAAGGAAAGCGACTGGATCATTGTAATGGACAAGGGCAGGATAACAGGGAAAGGCACACATGAAGAGCTTCTTGCCGGCAATGATATCTACAGAAAGATCGCTGAGACACAGAATGAATATATACAGTAGGAAATTGAGGAGCATGCTGGATGGAAGAAAAGTATAACAAAAAGAGGAGAAGACCCCCTGCTGTAGGCCCCGGCCCAAGACCGGGTGTAATAGAATCAGCAAAAGATGCAAAAGGCGCATTTAAAAGACTCATTGCCTATTTCGGCACACAAAAATTTTTGCTTGCCATTTCCGCCATTATCATATTTGTGAGTATCTTTTTGAGTGTAGCCGGCCCGGCAGTTCTTGGGAGGGCCATAACAGACTATCTGGAAAGGGAGCCGGATCTTGTACTCTTTTTCAGGCAGGTGATTATCCTGATTATAATATATGTCAGCGCCTGGATAACAGAGGCGTTCACAAGGTTAGTCCTTATCAGGGCATCCAACAACATCATATTCAGGATGAGGCAGGATGCCTTCAACCATATCCAGGGGCTCTCCATGTCATACTTTGACAGGGAGGATGTTGGCGAGATCATGAGCCGCCTTACGAATGACATAGAGGCAATTGAGCAGGGGGTTAACAATGTATTCAGTGAAGGGCTGAGGGGCCTTTTAAGCGTTATCATGACGCTCGTGGCCATGCTTTTGCTTAATATAAGATTTACCCTGGTTGTTGTTGCAACAGTACCAGTAATGGCCTTTGTTGCAGCAACAATAGGGATCAGGGTAAGGAAGGCCTTTAGAGTAAACCAGCAGAAGATCGCAGACCTTAACAGCAAGGTTGAAGAATCCATATCAGGGGTCAAGGTAATAAAGACCTTCGGCATGGAGACAAGAGAGATAGAGGATTTTAGCCGCGTGAGCATTGAGGCAAGGGACGCCGGCACTGTTGCAGAGATGCTGTCGCATATCTTTATGCCTGTAATGCAGCTCATAAATTCAGTAATACTTTCACTGATTGTTGGTATTGGAGGATATCTTGTATTAAAAAACAGCGCCGTGTTTTCCATAGGATTACTCACCAGCTTTATAATGTATTCAAGAAATTTCCTATGGCCCATACAGCAGATCACCGGCATATACAATGTTATACAGTCTGCCCTGGCCGGCGCTGAAAGGGTATTTGAGATACTGGATACGAAGCCTGCGATAGTGGAGAGACCTGAACCAGCCCCCTTCAGTGAAGGTGACATTGTTTTTAATGGTGTACATTTTGGCTATGAGGAGGGAAGGCCTGTTCTGGAAGATATTAATCTTACTATCCCTCACGGAAATGTAATTGCCATTGTCGGCCCCACCGGCGCAGGCAAGACCACACTCATAAATCTTCTGGGCAGATTCTATGATGTTAACAGGGGGTCAATAACCATCAACCGGACAGACATCAGGGATATGGAGATAAAGACATTGAGGTCATCCCTGGGTGTTGTGCTCCAAGAGCCATTCTTTTTTGCAACTACTATCAAGGAAAACCTTTTATATGCGAATCATGATGCCACAGAGGAGGAGATGTTTGAGGCAGCAAGGCTAGCCAATGCCAGCCATTTTATAAGCAGACTGCCAAAGGGTTATGATACAGTGCTCACAGAAAGGGGCCTCAACCTCTCGCAGGGTGAAAGGCAGTTGCTTGGGATCACAAGGGCAATCTTGAGAAACCCCAGGATACTCATACTTGATGAGGCCACAAGCAGTATAGACAGTCTTATTGAGGCGCAGATACAGGAGGCGCTTTTAACCCTGATGAAGGGAAGAACATGCCTTATCATCGCCCACCGCCTTTCAACAATAAAGAATGCTGACAGGATAATAGTGATCCATAACCGCAGGATTATTGAAGAGGGCACATATACAGAGCTTATAGCCAAGAACGGCTTTTATGCTCACCTTTATGCCATGCAGCAGAATCAGGATGATATTACTGAAGAAATGTTTGAATAGGCTTAATTAGAATCATAATTAACACAAGGAGGATCCCCGATGCTTTTAAAACACTATTTTCTTGAAAAAATTGCGCACAGCTCATACATCCTGGCAGGCAGCAAGAGCTGCGCTGTGATAGACCCCCGCAGGGATGCGGATATCTACATAAACGAGGCACGCCAGATGGGGGTCAGGATCACTCATATCCTTGAAACCCACCTTCATGCGGACTTTATCTCGGGGCACATGGACCTGGCAGCAAAGACAGGCGCAAAGATATATGCTCCTAAATCAGGCAAATGCAGATTCGAACATGTTGCAGTATCAGAAGGTGACAGCTTCATTATAGAGGACATGAAACTGGATGTACTGGAGACGCCGGGGCATACCCCTGAACATATTGTCTATGTAGTCACGGATCAATCGCGTGGTGATTCCCCCACTGGGGCATTTGTAGGTGATACAATGTTCGTGGGTGATGTAGGAAGGCCTGACCTTTTTCCGGATATAGCTGAAGATCTGGCAGGCAAACTCTATCACAGCCTGCATGACAAGCTGCTCAAACTGCCGGATTATTGTGAGATATATCCTGCACATGGTGCCGGTTCTCTTTGCGGCAGGGCAATGGGCGCAAAATATACATCTACCATAGGTTATGAAAGGGTTTATAATCCGAGCCTTAATATTAAAGACAAGAGTAAGTTCATTCAGTCTCTCACCTCCAATATGCCACCGGCCCCTGATCACTTCAGCAGGTGCAGTGGTATCAACAGGAAGGGACCGGAAATGCTCTCAAGACTGCCCGGAATGGAGGAGCTTACTGCCCCGGAATTTAAAGAGAGGATAAAGGCAAATGATTGCCTTGTGCTGGATACCCGGAATTACGCTGCCTTTGCAGGTTTTCATATACCAGGGGCATTGCATATCGATATTGAAAGTAATTTCCCGACATTTGCCGGGTGGGTAATACCCCCTGACAGGGATATCCTTATTGTTGCTGACAGCTATCAGGACGCCCTCAATTCAAGGCTCTGGTTGCAGCGCGTGGGTATTGACCGGACAGCAGCGTACCTGAAAGGGAGTATGCAGGGCTGGATAAGCAACGGATACCAGACTGGAAATATCGGTCTTATCTCAGCCGAACAGCTGCACCAGATTGTTAATAGAGACAGAAAATCCATTACATTAATTGATGTGCGTACCCCGCTTGAATATAAGACCTCTCATATAGAGGGTGCCGTGAATATCCCGGCCCCTGATATTCGTTTTCTCAGTCAAGAAATTAAAAGGGATAAACCTGTTTATCTTATTTGCGGCACCGGTATCCGATCGAGCCTTGCAGCAAGCATTCTGAAACAGAAGGGCTTTAATGAGGTGAATCATGTGCCAGGAGGCATGACCAGATATATGGCAGCAGGGTACTGATCTTTTTTTTGAAGGCCCTCCGAATGGATACTTCAGCAGAGCCAGGATGATATTACCGAGGAGAAGTCTAAGCAGGATTTATTATTCATATTACTTGACGGGATATGGATAACCTTTTAGAATGTACGTGCATGAATAAGCTCATGTACGTGTTAATTGGAGGATACTATGAAAACTGTAAGCCCGACAGAACTGAGAAGCAATATTTTTAAGCTGCTAGATGAGGTGATAACAAGCGGAGTCCCTATCGAAATTAATAAGGGTGGTAAGTTACTAAGAATCGTACCTGTGGAAAAAGTTAATAAATTAGCGAACTTATCACCAAAACAGGATGTAATAGTCGGTAATCCTGATGATCTTGCAGATATTAGCTGGGAAAAGGAGATCAATCTTGATTTACCTTGATACCCATATTGCAGTGTGGCTTTTTGCCGGTCAGCTTGCAAAGCTCAGTGCAGAGGCAAAAGATCTTTTAAATGAAAACGATATTCTCATATCGCCTATTGTTCGCCTCGAATTACAATACCTGCTTGAAATCAATCGAATAACTGTACCTGCTAACAATATTATTACGGGTTTATCAGATAGTATCGGGCTTAAGATCTGTGATAAAGATTTTAATAGTATAATCAACAGGTCAATGAACCTGAACTGGACAATAGACCCTTTTGACAGGATTATTGTAGCGAATGCAGCTATTGATGATAATTATCTGGTAACCAGAGACCAAACCATCCTTAATAATTACAGAAAAGCATTGTGTTAGTTGATTTTAAGGTGCATTCCATGCCTGAATTTATTTTTATTCCGGGGTTATCTCCGCTTCATTGTGAATGAGAAGCTGCGATTCCGGTTGTCACACCCTGTTCCCTCAATATCACCTGACATGGTCCCATGGCCGATGAATTTGGCAACATACCCTGTATTATCTGTCATTTGGGCTTCAAAAACGCTTCCATTCATCTGGCCTCTAAAATCAGGCCCGCCAGCCGGGTTCATATTTTGAGCAGTAAAGATCCCGTTCAGGGAAGGAATCTTGAAGGTATGGTAGGAACGGGCCAGGTCTGCACTGTTGATTACAATGATATCCCAGATTTCACCACTTCCCGGATTTCCGCCGCTATTTACCGGGATGTCGCGTCTGGAATTGTCCCATGTCGGAGGGTTGTCAGGGCGGTTATTGTTCCCCCCCTGATTGCCAGTACCAGTATACCCTGTTCCTGCTGTGTAGCTGTCGTTATTGCCGGAATCACCGGGACATTTTTTCAGGTCGTCTTCCATCAATTTCAAGTTGGTATTAATGCCGGAACCGGCAGAGCCTATACACCGGTTATAATGCCATGTCCTGTCTGTATCCATTAATTGAGGGTAGTAATCCAGCTTTTTACTGCACTGCCGTGTTTCCCACTCCTTTGCATACTTGACAGCCTTGTCTGCATATGTCTGGCATGAATTTTCAAGTTCCGCCCCGCTAAGCGCCCTCTGGGCAAAAAGGTTAGTCCCGGTTAATAATATGAGTCCGGCAATCAATAAACATGATAAATTTTTAACCACTCTTCTCGTCATCTTTTTTACTCCTTCTATAAAGAACAGCGCATAAGTTAATTAAGCATGGTTCAGACCAGGACCGATCCCTGAAAATCCATTTACAATTGATATTCAGAGACGGGTATCTGATATTAAAACCTGGCCTACAATAATATCGGACAGAAAATAATTATCTTTAGGTCAATTTTGCGATTAACAGGCAAGAGGTGTGGGTCATTTGTGAATGATGAAGGCAATAAGGCTGCTGGATGAGCTCACTAAATATCCTGTCACTAAAATTTCTGCCTGCCCTGAAACAGTTTCATTATTTTTACACCTCTTGCCAAGATATAAGGCTGATCATATGCAGCAGAGGACTTTTATCTATGAAG
>CAYWRH010000029.1:0-31629 GCA_964460435.1 uncultured Desulfatiglans sp. | reverse complement strand
ATCTATCATCCTGTTTTTATTACACCTTCTTATTTTTCTTGTCGAACTTGGGTTACAGCCATATCTCTTTTGCCCATCAGAAAACAGGCCTCTGCAAGGGTATCAAGGAATACCGGTGATCTTTCAAGCGCGACAGCCTCATTTGCCAGTTCAAACCCCCTTTTTATATCATCAGCTTCAGGGTTCTCCGACGTAAGAAGCAGCCATGCGAGGTTGTTGAGGGCTGTTGCCTGTCTTCTGTCAAGCCTGATGATCCTTTCATAGCATTCTTTTGCCTCAGCCAGTTTTCCCATCTCATGATATGACATTGCAAGCGTCATAAGAAGCTCAATATTCCCTGGCTTTTCTTTGGCCTCATTTTTTATCATAAAGGCGATGAGGCTGTTTGTAATATACCTTTTCAAAGGTGTTACATAAAACAGGGAAGAGAGCAGAAAAATAAGGGCGATAAACAGGCTAAAGGCAGATAACAAAAGCCTCCTGTGTCTTCTTATCAGGCCAGGATTTTCCCTGCTTTTCAATAAAAATTCCACCCTCTGCCTTATACTGAAATGGTGCCAGCTCGGCAGATCCCTTATCTTTCCGCTTAAAAGGGCTATCTTTTCAAGTGAGCTTATTATCGGCTCAGGGTCATGCAGTGTAACTGCGGCATAGATATCAGCCTCTCTTTCAAAGTGGCGCATGAAAAAACCCATAATAAACCTGAAATATATGATCAGGCCCAGAACCACAGGAAGAATAAAAATGAGCATCTGTAAATTTTCCGGCATGCTGCTTGATGAAGCCTTTGAGATCAGGTACCCCAAAAAAAAAGAATAATAGTCTGAATCAATAAGCCCCATAACAAGTATGAAAAATCCGATAAAGAGAAGTGAGAGCTTTATCTGGTGTTTATATTTGGCATGCCCTGCCTCATGTGCCATAACTGCATTCAGTTCAGATGTGGTAAGTATGTTCAAAAGTGAATCGGTAATCATGATATACCTGTATCCTGGTATGATACCCATGATACCAGCGGTCATCATCTTCCCTTCAAGGAGAGGCCAGTTCACAATATCCCTGTATCTAAAACCCAGTTGCCCTAAAAAATCCCTTATGCCTTCCGCCTTCAAGGAATCGGGCAGAGGTTTGCAGCCCCAGAAATACTTCATAACGACCGGTATAAAGATCATGATTATGATCAAAAAAGAGAAAAGAAAGACAATCTGCCCTGATGGCCTTTCAAGAATTGTTTTCAGCCCCTGCCAGGGGCTGTAGGCAATAAGGTCAGTAACAGTGGAAAGCATTATCCACGGGAATATGACAGGGATATTAAACCTGATATTTCCTGTGATAAAACCCCTCTTGCCAATATCTGTACCAAAAATCATGTTATAGGCAGGATGGGCGAAATACCATATGGTGCTTAAATAGATGATAAAGATGGTTAATGCAGAGATGCCCTGAAAAACGTATATGGAGCCTGCAAACGGTATTGCCTCTATCACCCCTTTCAGGTTAAATGAAAAGAGATCAATGCTGAAGAGAATAATGGCTGACAGGGAGAGCCTGAAAACAAGCCTGGAATAGATGGTTGCATAACCTGATGCATCACCCCTTTCATACAGCCTGATGAGGCGTCTGAACCCCACCCTGCACATAAAGGCATACAGTGCCCACAAAAGGGCCATCATGATTATGCTGTATGACAGGGGCCAGGGCCTTCTCCCATCATAAAGACTCATATTAAACAGGAGGATGACAATAATAAAATAGATTATATTATTGAACATATCCTCTATTTATTTCCATTATCATCAGTCTTGAATTCCAGGTTTCCGCCGCCTGGAGGCAGGGTTATGTCACCCTTTATCTGGATAGATACATTGTGCCTCTCTTCAAGCTCCACCAGTTCATGTCTCTTTTTATTCAGGATATAGTCTGCAACCTCCAAGGGAAGGGTTGCTGTTACAGCTGCTATATCACCCTTTGATATGCCCTTCTGTATCCGCCTCATAAATGAAAGGGCCGCCGCACCGGGGCCTATTACAGTACCCCTGCCCTGGCAGTGATTGCATGTAACATATGTCTTTGATTCGATGGATGGTCTTAACCTCTGGCGTGAAAGTTCAAGGAGCCCGAACTTGGAAATGGGGGCCACATCGGTCTTTGCCCTGTCCTTTTTAAGCTCTTCACGCAGGGTCTTTTCAATGGCCCTTATATGTTTTTTATCGCGCATGTCTATAAAGTCTATAACCACAAGCCCGCCAAGGTCACGTAATCTGAGCTGCCGGGCTGCCTCAACAGCTGCCTCAAGATTGGTGCTGAAGGCCATGCTTTCCACATCCTTGCTGCTTTTTGCCCTGCCTGAGTTTACATCTATGGAAATTAATGCCTCTGTAGGGCCAAATACGATCGATCCCCCTGATTTAAGTTTTACGTTGTTCAGATAAATGCTTTCGATCTGCTCTTCAACACCGTAGTTATCAAAAATGGGGCGGTTTTCCTTGTAGAGCTTGACCTTGCTGGCATCCCTTGGAGAAAATATCCTCATGTATTCCTTTATCTTGGAATAGGTATCCTTGTCATCAACTATAACCTCTGAAACCTCACTGTTGTAATAATCCCTGAGCGTCCTGAGGCAAAGATCATCCTCCTTGTGCACAAGGGTATATGGAGGGAGCTTTGCCACATCCTTCTTGATATTTTTCCATAGCCTCAACAACCTGTTAAGGTCTTTTGAGAGGTCCTTTTTGCTCTGCCCTTCAGCAACTGTCCTGATGATATAGCCCACGCCTTCAGGATATTTCATGCTGTTCATTATTTCCTTGAGGCGGTTTCGCTCCTCTTCGCTCTCAATCTTCTTTGATACGCCGTTTATTGTGCGCCCCGGGGTAAGCACTACATATCTTCCGGCTAGTGATATGTATGTTGTAAGGTGTGCGCCCTTTTTGCCGGGCATCTCCTTTAACACCTCCACCAGAAGCTCCTGCCCCTTGTCTATAACCTTTTCAATAGGCGGATAGGGGCGCTCCCTGCTGGTTTCGACAACCTCGTTGTAGTATTCGGGGTGAATGGAGTCAATGGGCAAAAAACCATTCTTATCAGCGCCGAAATTAACAAAACAGGCCTGCAGGCTGGGCTCAACACGTTCAACCACCCCTTTGTAGATATTCCCCTCCATCTGCTCGCCGCTTATGGTATCAATATGAAACCCTTCAAGCATACCATCAGAAACAAATGCGATACGGAGCTCTTCAGACTCAACCGCATTGATCAGCATAATTTCTTTTTTCATAAATTTTCTCTTCCTGTATATTTTAATAAACAGCAATTATATTGCTGTAATTTTCCGGTTTTCTTAAAACCTAATCCTATAAAAATGTCAATAATTCACTAACCCTGAAAGACTCAAAGAGAGGTCAAGTGCCTGCTAATGCTTCCTGTTAATCATGCTTGCCGCATACCCTGCGCCAAAACCATTATCAATATTAACTACAGTAACGCCTGAAGCGCATGAATTAAGCATACCTAAAAGGGCGGCTATGCCACCAAAACTTGCACCGTATCCAACGCTTGTGGGCACAGCAATTACAGGCTTATCAACAAGGCCGGCTATCACACTCGGAAGCGCCCCCTCCATGCCTGCAACAACAATCAGCACCTCTGCCCTGAAAAGGCTCTCTTTTCTGGCAATTATACGGTGAAGACCTGCTACGCCAATATCGTTTATTCTCTCTACCCTGTTTCCCATAAACTCTGCTGTGACTGCCGCCTCTTCAGCAACAGGTATATCAGAGGTGCCCGCACATATAACAAGGATGGTTCCGCGGCCTGTGATTTTTATCTCTCTTTTATTTAATGTAAGGGCCTTTGATATTTCATGGTACACACTCTCAGGGAACTCCTTTAAGATCCTTTCTCCCTTGTCATCTGAAAGCCTTGTAACAAGGATGTTTTCATCCTTTTCATACATCCTCTTCATTATCGAAATAATGTCTTCAACCCTTTTCCCCTGACCGAATATTACCTCTGGGGCGCCCTTTCTGAGTTCCCTGTGATGATCTATATTTGCAATGCCAATATCCTCAAAGGGCAGGCTCCTCAGGCTCTCCATCACCTGTTCAACCGTAAGATTATTATCCCTGAGATCGGTCAGAAGTTCTTCGAGTTTTTTTTTATTCAAAGGTATCCCCTTCCTGGAATATCAATTTTTTTAATCAGAAGCACTGTATTGATTATATAACTTCCTGCGGTCCCTTCACACTCTCTATATCATATGAATAGCCTTTTTGATACTGTCTTATTAAATAATTCATGCTTTTCATGGGAAATTAGTAAATTTTACAATAAATTACAATACCTTTATTATCCCCGCCATGAGTTATGTGCCTATAATTATTAAAGAGACTGGAGACGATTAAACATTTGATTTAAAAGAGGAATGATGTTATAAACCTTTTTATTTATTGGATATTAGACCCTGATTTTATTGGAACTGGTCCAGTGGAATCAGGGTTTTTTTATTTCCTGAAAGGATGAGTGTTTAATGAATTTTGAAGATTTAGAATTAAAAGATGAATTGTTACAGGCCATTCACGCGCTTGGATTTACCACCCCCACCCCCATACAGACTGATGCGATCCCGGAGATAATCAGCGGAGATAGAGACCTTATAGGTCTTGCCCCTACTGGCACCGGTAAAACAGCGGCCTTTGGCCTCCCAATGATTCAGTTGATAGACTTTGGCCTGAAGCAGATACAGGGGCTGATCCTCTGCCCTACACGTGAACTATGCGCCCAGATAACAAACGACCTGAAAAAACTATCCAGGTATGTAAAGGGAGCAAAGATCATTGCCATTGCCGGCGGGGCAAGCATGGAAAACCAGATCAGGGAGGTTAAAAAGGGGGTGCATATTATTGTTGCCACACCTGGCAGGCTGCTTGACCTTATTAACAGGAAGGTCGTAAAGCTGACCGGGGTATCGTATCTTGTTCTGGATGAAGCTGACGAGATGCTTAACATGGGTTTCAAGGAGGACCTAGATGCAATACTCGAATCCACGCCCGAAGATAAAAGGGTATGGCTCTTTTCTGCGACAATGCCTGATGAGGTGGCCCGGATAACAAGGCAGTATATGGATGACCCGGTAACGATCACTGTGGGGGGAAAAAATAAAAGCGCAATAAATATAAAACACCTGAACTATATTGTTCATGAAAAGGACAGGTACCAGGCATTAAAGAGGATACTCGATTTTTCACCTGACATATACGGCCTCATATTCTGCCGCACACGCATGGAGACCCAGGAGATAGCCGAAAGGCTTATAAAAGACAATTATGATGCTGATGCCCTGCATGGCGACCTTTCACAGGCGGCAAGAGATCATGTAATGAACAGGTTCAGGAACAGGAATCTCCAGATACTTGTTGCAACCGATGTTGCAGCAAGGGGGCTGGATGTAAAAGAGATAACACATGTTATTAACTACAGGCTTCCTGATGAGCCTCAAGTTTATACCCACAGGAGCGGGAGAACAGCAAGGGCGGGTAAATCTGGCACATCCATAGTCATCACCAACCTGAAGGAAAAGTTCAAGGTTACACAGATAGAAAAGAGCTCCGGCATCAAATTTACCTATGCAAGGGTGCCCGGTGGCTATGAGGTGTGTGAAAAGCAGCTATACTCAATGATAAACAGGATGGTAGAGGTTGATGTGGATTATGAAGAGATAGCCCCATTTCTTCCGCCTGTGTTTGAAACCCTTGAAGGGCTTTCAAAGGAGGAGCTTATCCAGAGGTTTGTCTCTCTGGAGTTTAACAGGTTTCTTGCCTATTACAAGGATTCAAAGGATATAAATGCCCCTTCAGGAAGGGCGATGGATGAAGAGAGAGGAAAAAAGAGGTCAGAAAAGGAACAGGCAAACCTCAGCCAGGGCAAATCAAGGCGCCTTTTTATAAATGCAGGGGCCCTGGATGACCTTACCAAAAAGAACCTTGTAAAATCCATTTGCAGCATAAGCGGTATATCATCGCAGAAGATAGGCTCCATTGAGATTATGAGAGAGTTCTCATTTGTTGATGTGGATGCAGCCGTTGCGGATAGGATAATTGACTCCATGAAGGGCGCAGAGCTTGATGGCAGAGAGATAAATGTACAATATGCTGAAAGGAAGAAGGCTAAAGATGGCGCACATTCAAAGGGTAAACAAAAAAAGAAGAGGAAAGGATAAGGGGTTTAAGGCCTCCGCACAGAGAGGCTCTTACCCTGCCACAGATGAAAGCTATGGTGGATTAAATGGATACTTTTCGGATTTCAACCTTCCTGATCCTTATTCTTGAATCAACTTTATTCTTTCCTGCATTTCCCTGCGTTTATTACAAGGTCTGCATTTTTTACACATAATGGGAACGGATCCATAACAGAGAGTCCTCCGTCAACAGGAATAACCGTTCCTGTAACATAGGTTGAATCATCGCTTGCCAAAAAGAGGCAGAGCCCTGCCACCCTGTCGGGGGTGCCTGCCTTGCCGGCAGGAACATCATTAAACACCTTTAACATAAGCGTGTTAAGGTCAATATTGTTATCCTTTGCAACCTGTCCGAAGCGCCCTTCTGTCATCTCTGAAAATATAAATCCTGGGCAAATAACATTACACCTGATGCCATCTCTGCCATAATCAAGAGCCGCCTGCATTGTCATCATATTAAGCCCTGCCTTTGATGTACAGTAGGCATTGCCGTGAGGTATGGCCCTCAATGATGCCAGAGAAGAGATATTAATTATGGAGCCTCCTCCAGCCTTTTGCATATAGGGTATTACTGCCCTCATGAGCATGAATGGGCCTGCAAGATTGATCTCGATTATTCTTCTCCACTCCTCAATAGAGGTGCCGGTTATTGATCCCTCTGCGCCTGCCCCTGCATTGTTAACAAGCACATTCACAGTGCCGCCAAAGTCGACCGCTGTTTTAACTATATGGTCAATATCTGCCGGGTCTGTCACATCACCCCTGCATTTAACAGCCATACCTTTTGGCAGTGACTTTATTGTCTCATCAAGCACGCCTTCACGACGACCTGCAATGCAGACCTTTGCCCCCTCTGCAACAAACCTGGCAGCCACCGCAGCGCCGATCCCTGTTCCGCCCCCGGTAATTATTGCGGTTTTACCTTTAAGCATCATATCGCTTGCTCCTCTTTTCTATAATATGGTTTCACCCTGTTCACTATATAACCGGTAATACCGGCTTTATCAAGTCTATTTCCGATGGGTAGCCCGGTTCCCATCTCCTACGCTGTGTCATTTTTCATTTTTTTAAAATGAGAGGGGATAACAACTCATCCTCCTGTTGACTTAACCCGTAAGATTGTCCTACATTAGCAGGCATAATATCAGTTACATCTATCATATTAAAGGGTAATGAGATGGAGAGCATCCGCTATATAGACCGAAAAACGGGAAATATCCTGAAGGAAATAGTCCCTGGTGAAAGATGGCTTAAATGGCTGTACTACAACCCATTTGGAAGGCTTACTTTAGAGGGCATTGTAAAGAGAAGGTTTTTATCACAATGGTATGGCGGAAAGATGGATAAGCCCTCATCAAAGGCTAAAATACCCGGTTTTATAAAAGAGCTCAACATTGATATGAGTGAAGCGCTTCGTCCTGCCCAAGATTTTTCCACATTAAATGATTTTTTTATCCGCAGGTTAAAACCCGACTCCCGGCCAATAGACAGAGATATAAATGTAATTGTTTCGCCTGCTGATGGAAAAATACTGGGGTTTAATGAAATTGATGGCCTTGATACCTTTTTTGCCAAGGGGCACCAGTTTTCCATTGAAAAATTGTTACAGGATCAAACCCTTGGTAAAAGATATGCAGGCGGAACATTGTTGATAATAAGGCTTGCCCCGGGGGATTACCACCGCTTTCATTTTCCCGCTAATGGCAGAATATCAAAATCTATACGCATTAATGGCGCCTATTATTCTGTATCGCCATATGCGGTAAAAAAGATGATAAGAATATACTGGGAGAACACAAGGGAATACAGCGTTTTATCTACTGATAATGCGGGGGATATAATCTTGTGTGAAATAGGGGCAACAATGGTTGGTTCCATTGTTCAGAATTATATCCCTGATACAAAGGTTCTTAAGGGCGATGAAAAGGGGTGGTTTTCATTTGGAGGGTCAACCGTTATTGTCCTTTTTCAAAAAAACAGGATAAAGGTTGATACAGATATAATAGAAAATACAATAAAAGGTTATGAAACCACAATCAGGATGGGTGAAAGAGTGGCAACAGTCTTATAATAAAATTTACAGTTTTTATTTTTTAATTATAAGTTGCTTTCTCCTTTTAATCTTTCAATCTCTTCCTTTGCCCTGCTTAATTCCTCGCTTGTTATTCTTAAACGGTTTGCAAGTATCTGGGAAAAGACCCTGTAAAGGATGCTTGAAAAAACAAACCTCTCCTTGCCCGATAATCTATCAATATAGGAGGCGTCTGTTGCCATGCAGACTGTCCTGTCAACTGCATAGACTGATGCAGACCGTGGAGAGGCATCAATTATGCACATTTCACCAAATACATCTCCTGCGCGTTTTAGGATACCCAGACTCTCATCGTTCTTAACCACTTTAACTTTTCCGCTGATAAGAAAAAATATACAGGAATCAAAATCACCCTCTTTAAGAATAGCCTCGCCCGGCTCATATTGCCTTAGCTTGCTCATTTCAAGAATGCCTTTAAGGTCTTTATTAGAGAAATCCTCAAAGCTCGGTATCTTTTTTAATTTTTCAACGAATTTAAGATTGTCTTTTAAAAATTCAGATTCGATCATGGTGTATCACCTCTGATAAGGTTTCTTGAAAGACTTTATTAATGCACGCCATTTCAAACTAACCCGCATGCCGGCTGATACAAAGGGTGCAGAATTTTAAACAAGAACCCTCATTAAAAAGGAAGGTCTTCATTGTCTATATCATCAAAATCGTCAAAGTCATATGGCATAACATCCCTGTTAAAGTCCATAAACACATCAAGCGACTCGCATAGATTCTTTACAATCCGGCTGTATGCCTCCTTATCAGATAGATCCTTTGCCTGGGACATGGACTTTAATGCCCCGCTGATCTCTTTTGATATATCATCTATTATCTTTGTTGTATCCATATTATAACACCTGTTTTAGTTACTCATAGTGAGTCTGACCAATTAATAGGGTAACAAATATGGCCAGGAAGTCAATCAACATTTTTTTAATATTCTGGCCGCATAAGACCTTTCAGCCAGGTTTTTTATCCAGCTCCCGGGGAAAACGCTTCGCCATGTAAGGAGATATGCCCCCTTCCAAGTTAAGGATCGTTTGCCATCAGGATCAATCAAACTATTGCAGTACCCTCTTTTAACCATTTCATCAGACTCCCTTGCCATAAAATCTTCAACATGCTTAAACCCCATTGACCTGTCATATGCCATTGGCAGGGCGGTATTATTCAAGTAATTCCTGATTCCTAAAAAAGAGCATATAGTTCCTTAGGTGATTTTATATCAGGATAACGCAACTCTATTTTTAAATCCATATCCGGGAACGGTGAAACCTGGTATAACTCACATTTTATTACGGGGGCCGCGGTCTACTATCTTCTTTGTAAAAATCCAGGTAATCCAGCCCAGCGCTACCATTGCAATGCAGAACAGGGCATATGAAATCCTCCAGTCCAGGGCCCTTGTCATCATGCTCCACTCTGACATCCCGCCTATGCTTGCAACCAGATTAAGGGGCAGGAATACTATGTTTATAAGGGTGAGATTCTTGAGCAAAACGTTCATATTGTTATTAACAATGGTTCCCCGCGCATCCATGAGCCCGCTCAGAACAGATGAATGTATATTTGCCTGTCTTGCAGCCTGTGAATTCTCAAGGATAATATCTTCAAGCATTTCAAGATGCTGTTCCTGGAATCCTAACTGATTTGCCATTCTATCCATTTTCCTGAGCACAGCCCCATTGCCTTCAAGCGCATCCACATAATAGACAAGGCTTTCACTCAGGCTGAACATCTGAAGCAGGTGTTTATTTTCCATTGATACGGTTATCTTTTTCTCAAGGTCAGACCCTATCATCCTTATTGCCTTCAGGTGCCCGACAAACTGTCTGACCTTGCTGAGCAAAAATGCCAGCAACACATCCCTGACATCCCTGATTTTACGGAACTCCCTTTCCATAAAAGATATTTCACTAGTCTCCCCTACAAATGCCAGTTGATCCCTGTAAAGTATCAATCCTGTTACCTTTATCTCAAATTCTATGGATTCTGAGACTGTCGCCTTGATTGGCGATTTCCAGATCAGGAGCAACCGCTCATCTGAAAAATCTATTCTCGGCACCTCATCAGGGTCAAAAATAGAGTTTAGATCATATTCATCAAGATTGAACTTGTTTTTGATCTCCTCCTTTTCATTATCCTGAATCGTTGATGCAATCATTACAGAGGCATTATCCTTGGTGGACTGTATAACCCTGTTCTCTTTAATTTCGTAGTAAGTTATCATTTCTTGCCCCACTTTCTTTTAGCTTGATAAGCCAGTCTGCCAGTATTTCTCCTGTTTCATGAAGCAGGCTGTCAGGTTCCTCGCCGTTCTTTTTTTCTCTTTCTCTCTTTTCCTCTTCAGCCTTTTCTATTTCAGCATATTCCTTATATGGTTCCTGACCCAGCGCCAGTCTGCGCCTGTTTTCTATATCAAGCAGACGCTGTTTCATGGCATCCTCTTCCTTCAGCCGCACAGATTCATTAAGAGAGACCCTTGTTTTTTTACGGTTTTCTTCAAGAAATGAGATGCGCTCAGAAAGATATATAAACTCCGGGTCATCTTTTATGCGGAGCATGTGCCTGTTATTAAGATCATTAATAAGCGGGGTCAGAACAGAGACCCTGTTGTAGGGAGTCTCCTTGATCTGATCCCATGCCATTGTCTGCGGAAGAGAGCTTTCACCTATTTCTTCCTTATTAATTACCTCCGGGAATAATATATCAGGTATAACTCCGCGATTTTGTGTACTGTGCCCGTTTACCCTGTAATACTTTGCCTGTGTATATTTTATCCGCCCCGGTTCAAGTGGCTCCATGCTCTGTACTGTGCCCTTGCCAAAGGTCTGGCTTCCGACAATTATTCCACGGCCATAGTCCTGGATAGCGCCTGCCAGTATCTCTGAAGCGGAGGCGCTCAACCGGTTGACCAGCACAGCCATAGGACCGCTGTATACAAGTCTTGGATCAGTATCGCTGTAAACCATTAAATCATCATCTGCATCACGAATCTGTACAACAGGCCCTTCGGTTAAAAAAAGGCCCGTCATATCTTTTGCCTCCTGAAGTGAGCCTCCACCATTGTTTCTGAGATCAAGCACCAGACCCTGGATATTATCGTCAAGCAATTCATATATCAGCCTTTCCACATCACGGGTGCTGCTTTTATAGTTGCTATCTCCTGACATGGCAGCTTCAAAATCACTGTAAAATGCCGGTAGTTTGATAACACCAATTTTGTAGACACTCTCTCCTCGCCTTATTTCCAGAATACTCTTTTTTGCCGCCTGTTCCTCAAGCTTTACCGTATCCCTGGTTATGGATATTATTTTGGTTTTGCTTACATCGGTGATATCAGCCGGTATAACCTTAAGGCGAACAACTGTCCCCTTTGGCCCTCTGATAAGGTTTACAACATCATCCAGCCGCCACCCTTCCACATCGATTAACTCACCCTTTTCGCCCTGACCCACTGCAATTATACGGTCAGCAGGTTTAAGCTCTCCACCGCGTTCAGCAGGCCCCCCGACCACAAGCTCCACCACCTTCACATATATATCATCACTCTGAAGCATGGCGCCTATGCCCTCAAGTGAGAGGCGCATATGTATATCAAAATTGCTGGATTCTACCGGGGGGAAATATTCTGTATGGGGTTCATAACTGTGTGTATAGGCCGTAACAAAATATTTAAAAACATCATCACTGTTTGTCTGTTCGAGTAACCTTAACTGATTTTTATATCGCTTTACAAGGGTGGTCTGGATCTCCTCTAAAGCTGTTTTTTCAAGCTTTAGATTAAGTATCTCATTTTTAATCAGTTTAAGCCATAACCCCTGCGCTTCAGTCAGGTCAGCACTCCAGGGAAGATCCTTGCGTTCAATATCAAGGTATTCATCCTTGTTGAAATCTATTGCACCCACGCCTTTTTCAAGCACCTCTAATGTGTACTTAATCCTTTGCTCCCTTCTCATATGGCATCTTTTGTAGATATAGAATGCAGACTCCAGATTGCCGGCCTTCAGGTCATCATCAAGTGTATAACGAAATTTTGAGAATTCATCGATATCTGTTTTAAGGAAATATGACTTTGAAGAATCAAGCAGTTCTATGTAATTGTTAAACACCTTTTCACTAAATGCATTATCAAGCGTTTCGTCAAGATAATGTGACCTTTTCAGTTTTTTTACCATTGCACGAACAGTTTTTTCCTGTTCTATTGTTGGGGACAAAGTATGTTTAGCAGAAGCGCTCTCTATTGTTTCCGCATCAGACTGCTTGAGGTAATCTGTTACCAATAAACAGGTAGCCAAAAGCAATAAGAGCGGGATGATTTTTTTCAGGGTTATGTATCGATTATTTAACGTCATTTTACTTCCGGCTTCTATTTAAAGGTTTTTAAATTTATTCTGGTAAATTTTAATTAGCAGTGTCCATACAGAAAGAGGCAAATTCTGGATGGACACTAATTAATAAATGTATAGCTGTAATAACATGATTAAAACTTGTCAAGTTTGAACTGTCAAAAAATAGTTAAAACTTAAAAAATTTAGCATTAGTTCCTGATTGGACTCTGATAATCAGGTAAAATAACAAAAACAATACCCAGACATGAAAGGAGAATCAAATGTTCCGGAAAGAGGTTTTACAGGATGATCACCAGTCTTCCAGAAATCAAATCGTATGGAGATTAGTGGCCGTGTACTCTGCCTGTGCGTAAGTAACCTTTTCCATGCAGAATCTGGGCATTGCCAAACCCAAAATCGCAGCAGACCTGAAGGGGCTCTCTCTTTATTTATGGCCAGTATCCATCCCAGCTATTGTCATGGCCCTTGGAACAATTATATTCAGCAAGTTTTCAGATATATAGCCTGACGCTTTCGTTTATAACGAAACATATGCGGCCCTGAAACCTATATCAGGGAATAAAAAATCCCGTGTTTCACGCATATAAAAGTCCCAGAGCCAGCCAGGGGAATTATCCCACCATGATCCGCCGCGGGCAAGCACACGTTCCCCATAATTTTTTATAAAGAATATGCCGTTACTGGCAGGATTATCTACAGGGAATAGCCCTCCTGATATTTTATAACCGCATATAGACGCTAATAAATATTTTGTTCTTTTGCGTCCATTAGCAGTTCCAATATATATTGAGTTAATGATTCCTTTTAGGGATAAGTACATTGTGATGTATACCTGTTAGAATGAATAGCAGCAATTATCTGAATAATTTTCACTTTTCGCTCTACGTCCTCCACTTCCATAGGGTCGGGTTGGTTGTATTGTTGTGGAATTTCATTATTGTTATCCGCAACACTTCTTGTATTTTTTACCACTACCACAAGGGCATGGATCGTTTCGACCTGTTTTATTTTCTACCTTGATCGGAGCAGGTGGACAAAGAAGGTTCTCAAGGTCAGATATATTTTCTGGTTTGTCTGGTTCTATCCCGATAATAAATTTCCAGCCATGTTCATTGAAAATGGATGCGATTTCTCCAGCACGTTTTTGATTTTGAACCCTAACAACCGCGGGTTTCTTTTCGGTTCCAAGTTTTGCCATAGGATAAAGATTTGCTCCTTTTTATTTTTAGATTTGCACAACGCGCTCCTTAGGGGTGGCGCCGGTTTTTACGCCGTCCCTTGCAGCAGGATGTTAAGTTTTTTTATCACTAAGGATACCATATTTAGAAAGATATCGATGAGCCATCCATTCAAAGAAAAAATAAGCTGCAAAAAAAATAATGATTGACACTGCAATACCCACATTTGATCGGGCCTTTATCTCATGAAATATCCAGATGGTGTTTAGGATAAACCAAAATAATACAATCAACGTTTGCAGGACTAAAGCAACTGTAAATTGTTTAAGTCTCAACTTGCAAAGCGGACATTTGAAAAAGAAAGGATTTCCAATTTTCAAAGATTGCCAATATGTTATTTCCTTTTTACAATGTGGACAAACTGGATTTCTCATTTGATCTCCTTAACGTATTATTAACAACAAGCCGATGCATACCTTTGAATTACATTATAAGTATCATTGCTGAGAACCGTAAAAGCCTTATTCGGCAAGATATTTGGCTGTCTTATTTTAATTTATGATTATGTCTTTTTCTTCCTCATTATTACTCGATTGAAGTTGTGAGAGATATGCATTGAATACTTTTACCGTTTGAAAATGACGATACCACCCAGTTCCGAGTGCAAGAAAAATGCCGCCCACCCAAAAGCGCATGACGGAAAAAATATCAGCATCACGATTGATGAAGGCTAGGGTCGTCCACAAGAGGCCTGCAAATACACAAGCATAAGCCACTATTTTGCCGCTTCGTTGTTGCTTGCTGAGTTTAATAATACGTCTTTCGATATCCGATTGGTTCATTTCCTTCTCCTGAGTGAGACATAATAATGATTATATAGTTTCCGTTTATCTACCAAGCCCAATAAACTTAGTTTAATAAAATAATATATTTTTAATTTTTCTAACGGTTTATCATGTATATTTGCATGCTAAAAATAAAACTGTGTTTTCTCCCGGTTGCCTTTAACATATAAAAGAGAACCCTTTGAAGGAATCATTTCATGTCATATCTTTTATGGCAGACATACATTAAATGGATTCCCGTCTGCACGGGGATGACGACTCTGTGTTACATATAATCGTTGAAAATATCATCACACCTTCAATGGATTATTACTATTTTATTGGAAAAGTATATGAACTATCCTTAAGACTAATCACCTGAAAAATCAAGGGAAAAGATGGGAAGATATTCAAGGTTTAAAATTAACCATATTTTTAAAGTAATTTATTGTTTTTCAGTAATTCGAGAATACACTTTTCTTAAGATATAAGAGAATACCTTTTCCCAGCCCGTTATGCGGGTTTCATGTGGTTCGTGTTGTTCGCGGTTCTGTATTCGTTAAGGGGTAGATTAAGTGGGAGTCAACATCCCCCCGCCCATCCCACAAAGTGGAGGGTAGCTTTTAACTGTCCATTTTTCGCCTCCTTTTGCGGTCATTCGCTGTTAAAACCTGTAGAGATATGTGAACTGTACCGAAAGCCAGTCCCTGTCTTTATAAAGCTGGTCAAACGCTATATCCCGATCAGGTTTTCTCTTATAATTAGTGAAACATGGCCCTGCTACAAATTTGAAAGAGGAGCTATGTCCCTCTCTTCGCAGCCCTACCCCTGTCTGATATGACATAAGCGGAGGCGCAGCCGCAACGCTTATAACACCATTCTCAATTTCGCTCGTATCCTCATAGATGCGCCCGAAAATACTGGCGAACCAGATTCCATGCCAGTCTCTTTCCATGAGTGCGCTGATTGATTTTGATCTGAAGCCAGGCCTCTCCTTTGACCACCCTGCATTTAACCGCATTACCCAATTTTCAGCTATCGCATAGTTTAAACCTCCCTGTAGTGAATACCGTAATTTTCGATCCGTAGTGTCATCTATTCTGAATTCAGCCAAGGTACGCAAGCGACGGGTAATGACATTTTCAAAGGCAAGATGACCGCTCTTTGTATTATACCTGTCTCTCATTCTGACAAGAGGCACCTTAACTTCATAGCCAGGAGAGACAACATCATGCTGATAAGATATCCCGGCATCTACATATCCGATATCCGGCATATATTCCCAGCGCAGACCTGATGACAAACTGTATCCCTTTGGACTGGCATTTTCATAACCGTATAGTTCACTAATGAGCCCTTGAAGCACATCAAATATTTGCCTGTAATATTCATTCAGCCATAAGGCACGATAGGTCTGGTAACCATCATAGAAACCAGCGCCGGCAGTTATTGCAAGGTTTTTATCAAGGCTGTAACTTGTAGTACATTGAACTCCTATCCTGTCAGCGTCCAGTTTTTTCTCCCTCCTGTTACCAAGGTATTCTGAAAGGTAATCAGCCTCCATACGTCTCCACGAAAATGCAAGATCAATATCCATTTTTATGCCCTCATGATGGTATCCAACAGAGGTCTCTGAAACAAATACATCGGAAGCGTTCAATGATGAAAATTCAACTATACCATTATTTGTGACCTCCTGATCCGCCCCTGAAACAGACAGGATATTAATATCATGCGCTTTTGGTTCACTGACACCAGTGATAGAATTTATGATTTCGTACAGTTTTTCAAGCCCGTCAAAACCAGCCTGTTTATAAACCACGGTTGGCGGAAATGCACCCGTTTCTGCCCCTGTAGCATCAATTATCGTAAGATATGGCAATGTGGCTCCTCCATAGAGTTCCAGTATTGTGCCTCCGGCATCTTCCAGCACCATGTTCACCCCTGTATCCTCAATGAATGCGCTCATATCATCCGGTCTGGCAACATCCGAATTAATAGAAATTACCTGGACCTTTTTACCATAAGGATTTCCTGAGCGGGCATTATAATATTGCTGAATCCCGGTCTCAATCTCATATGAAGCAGTCAAACAGTGAGGACAACTGGCACTGAAAAATTCAAGCAGTAAAATCTGCCCATAAAAATCACTAAGGCTGACCTGCTTTTCAGTTCCATGCTGCTGCAATGTGAATGGAGGGGCAGCTTCGCCTGCATTCCATTCCAGATCACCCAGCACTGTAATAAACAGAATCATGATCAAACATATTTTAATGGGCCTCATTATGGCGTTCCCCCTGCCACACATGAGCCGCAGTCTCCTGACTGCCCGCCTGTGAAAGAGGCTGAGCTCGATTCAAACTGCGTAAGCAGTTTATCCTGATAATTAAAGATTGCTGATACATCAAACTGCATATTGGGCTTGGAAACAAGCCTCAAATCCTTTTTTGTTATGCCAACACATCCGTTCATAAACAGGATGCCACAAATAGGAATCAATACAATAAGGTGCATATTCCAGTGCCTTCCTGCAGCATGTTCCAGGGTTTCAGGTATAGTCAATCTTTCCATTTTCGTCCTTCTAAATTTCAGTCAAATAATATTTTATAATCACGAATAGACACTAATTAAAATTTATTATTCTTGTTCATTTGCATCCATTAGCGGTTTTTAAACTTCCCCATTATAAGACTCCCTGAAGAGATTCAGCCTGTAATATTTCCCCTTTTTTGCCATCAACTCGCAGTGTGTTCCCTGTTCGATAATTTTACCATGTCCCATAACTATAATCCTGTCAGCCTTTTTTATTGTGGAGAGTCTGTGGGCAATAACCAGGGTTGTACGGCTTGCTGTCATTCGGTTGATTGCATCCTGTATAAGCCTCTCTGTTTCAGGGTCAACGCTTGATGTCGCCTCATCGAGAATAAGTATGTCTGTATTATATGCAAGCGCCCTTGAAAATGAGAGTAACTGCCGCTCTCCCCCGGACAGCGTAGTGCCCCCCTCGCTTATCACCTGGTTAAATTTGTCAGGGAGCCTGTCTATAAACCATTTTGCATTTGCCTCTGTAGCTGCATCCTCTATAGCATCCTGGAGAATCGAGTCATTGCCAAGGGTGATGTTTTCCTTGATATTGCCTGAAAACAGGAACACATCCTGCATTACAAGTGAAATACGTGACCTTAAAGCCGCCTTTGATATCTTTCTAATATCAACACCATCAAGGAGCACTGCCCCTTTATCAGGGTCATAGAACCTCTCAATCAGGTTTACAAGCGTACTTTTGCCTGCCCCGGTTGCGCCGACAATAGCAACCATCTCACCCGGATTGATTGTAAAATTTATATTGTTAAGAACCGGTCTCCCCTCTTCATAGGAGAATGTGACATCCTTAAACTCAATTCGCCCCTTTATATTTTCAATATTTACAGGCGATTCAGGATCAGAAATCACCCCGCCATTATCCATGAACTCAAATATCCTCTCTGTCGAGGCCATTGCGAGCTGCATGATATTGTATTTTTCTGATATGTCACGTATGGGTCTGAAGAACATCTGTATATAGCTTATAAAGGCTACAAGTGAGCCAAGGCTCAACTGATCAGATATTACCCTTCCTCCTCCATACCAGATAATAATAGCTACACCTACAGCAGACAAGAATTCCATGACAGGCACAAAGATAGCAAACAGATGCAACTGGTGCATGCCAGCCAGATAGTTTTCATGATTAAGACCTGAAAACACCTTCATCTGGTGCTTTTCTCTTGTGAAAAGCTGTATAACCTTCATGCCTGAAATCTGTTCCTGCTGAAAGGCATTAAGCTTTGATACCTTTTCCCGCAGTATCCTGAAGGCATCCCTCATCATCCCGCTTACAATAATGGTAAATATAAAGATAACAGGCAGTATGGTGAAACTTATGAGCGCAAGCCTGATATTCATGTACAGGAGCATTCCTATTATGCCCGCTAGTATGAAGAGATCTGTGAATAGGGTTACAAGTACTGATTTGAACATCTCATTAAGGTTTTCTATGTCATTTGTTACCCTTGTCACAAGACGGCCTACAGGATGCCTGTTAAAAAATGAGAGGGCTCGACCCTGTATCCGATCAAACAGGGCAACACGAATATCCTGCATGATATTCTGCCCTATATACTCAAGGAGATAATAATCCAGATAGTTGAGTCCGAATGTAACAAGAAGCAAAAATATCAGAAATATGCCGACCTTTACCAAACCATCCAAATCCGATGCTCTAACCTTGTACATCATATCTGCAGGGAGTTTATCAATTACCGATTTTGGTACGGCAATGCGACTGTCTGAGAGTGTAACCGGTTTATTCTTTTCACCTGCCTCCACTGTCATGAGGTCAATTTTACTGTTATCAAAAAGATACCATTGTTCTTCAGATATAGACCCCTCCACTCTGCATTTATGCAGCTCCGCCGGATCTATCTTTTTCAGGTCACTCCTGTGAAAATAGGCTTTTTTTCTATCACTGCTGTAAACAAGCATATTCCTGTATTTTGAAAAGAAATTTATTGCCCCATTTTTTTCTGCCCCATTCAGGGATATCTGTTCCCATGAAGAGAGTATGTACCTGTCAATAGCAACTTTGGTTAGATATGGAAGCACAAGATCCAGAAGAGTAATAGCCACTGCAACAGCAAGGGCAAGTACAATTAATTTGGCATAGGGTTTTGCATATTCTGCAAGTCTTTTCAAAAGCTTCAGATTATAGGGTTTCCCCAGTTTTCCCTCTTCCATGTATCCGAAATCGGACTGCATCTTTTTAAACCTTATTCAATATCCTGTGACATAACCTGTTTTTTATAAAGCCTGCTGAATTCGCCGTTATTACCGAGGAGCGTTTTATAATCACCATACTCGATAACCATGCCATCCTTCATAACCACTACAACATCGGCCCTGCTTATAGTTGAAAGCCTGTGTGAGACAATGATATTTGTTTTTCCCTTTCTTATGCCAATTATCTCGTTCAATATCTCCTCTTCTGTCCTTGTATCTATCATGGAGAGTGAGTCATCAATAATCAAAATAGGCGGATCAATGATCATTGCCCTTGCTATGGCAAGGCGCTGTTTCTGACCGCCCGAAAGGGTAACGCCCTTTTCTCCGATAATGGTATTCATGCCTGTTTCAAGCGCCATAACATCATCATACAGTCTTGCACAGCGAAGCGCTTTTATTATCCTATCTTCGGGTATATTATCCATGCCAAATACAACATTGTTTTTTATAGTATCGGAAAAGATTACAGTCTCCTGTGTGATAAAACCTGTGTTTTCACGCAGATGACTTAATGAAAGTCTGCGTATATCTGTGCCATCAATGGATATAGTGCCAGCATCAGGGTCAATAAGCCTGGGGATAAGATTAAGGAGCGTTGATTTGCCTGCACCAACCATTCCGCAGAGCGATACAGTCTCGCCGCTATTGATCGTGAGACTGATATCGCGCAATGCCGGGGCTGATTTGCCGGGATATGTAAAACTTACATTTTCAAATTGAATTAAACCCTTTTCTATCCTGTGATCATTGACAGGGGAATCATCCTCTATTTCAGGCGCCTCATCCAGTATGATGTTGATACGGCGCATGGATGCAGCGCCGCGCTGGAAAAGATTGGTAACCCATCCCATAGCCATCATTGGCCAGGTTAAAAGATTCAGATAGCCAATGAAGGCTACAAAATCGCCGGTTGATATATTCCCCAGTATAGCGAGCCTTCCTCCAAAAAAGATTACTATGGCAAGCCCTGTGTTTGTAAAGATTGTCATAACCGGAAAAAAGAATGCAAGGGTACGGGCAAGCTTAATATTTTCATTAGCATAGTTTTCACCCTCTTTTCTTACCTTTTCTAAAGTCCAGTTTTCTCTCACAAAGGACTTTACAACCCTTATACCGGTAAATGTTTCTCTTACCACCTCCGTGAGATCAGAAAAGGTCTTTTGTACCGTATCGTAACCTTTTGACATCCTTTTTGTGTAAACCCTCGCTATCAGCATAATAAATGGCGCAGGGATAATGGAAAGTAATGCAAGCCTGGGGCTGATATATACCATGAAACATATGGCAGCAATACCTATAGTGATCCCGTCAACAAGAGAAACAAGCCCCATGCCTGCCGCCATCCTGATGGCATTAATATCATTGATTGACCTTGCCATAATGTCACCGGTTTTTGTCCTGTTAAAGAATGACATGCTCAGTGTCTGGAGGTGGCTGAAAAGCCTGTTTCTTAAAAGCTCTTCCACCTTTCTGGAAAAACCAAGGATACAGACTCTCCATACATAACGAAACAGGGCAATTAAAAGGGAGATAACAAGCATGGCAATACTGTATTTGACAAGTACTGAATAGGTAGCGCTCCTGTAAGTGAGGCCATCAACAACCCTTTTGAGCACTACAGGGATCAGGAGCTGGAGCAGATCAACTGAAAGAAGGCAGACAAGACCTGTGGCAAGCGTAAACCTGTTATCATAAAAGTATTTCTTAAGGGGCAGGAAATCCTTTGCGGTCTTGACAAGGGGTATATCTATTTTTTCCATTCTGTTTTTCTTTTTGCGCCCTTACTATTTTTTTAAATAACCGCTATTTCATGATCAGGTCATCTATAATCTGCCTCATCTCCATTTCTTCTGCATACAGATCATCCTGATCAAAATACCCGGTGCCAAGTCGGTAGTACATGCCTCCAAAATTGAAACATGGGGTAGAGCTATTCGGGTTTTCATATTCAAACAGTTTGTTATATTGCTCAGGGATAGAGGTCTCAGTTTCAGGTGTAAGCAGATCATCTTTTGTCTGGAAATCATAGTGGTGAGCCTCAATAAGCCCCTTTTCCATATAATCCTTTACTGTATCTTCAAAGGTATCTTCAACCCATTCACAGAAATGACACCCCTTCCTGGTAAATAGTATAATGACTGGTTTGCCCTCCTTATTTAGATTCAAGCCCTTGCCTGTCGCCTTGAATGTTGAATATTTTTTTACAGGCACATCTGCCTTGACAGTGTTATCCTGGCCATGCTGCTTACTTGCAGTGTCTTTCCTTTCTTCAGTTGTAAATCTTTTAATTTTGGCATCCTTTTTAAGCTGCTCGGCATATTTAAATAATTCAGACAGGACATGTTCCTCTTCAAGGGTATATTTTATTGATTCTTTTGCCTCTTCAAATGGTATGTTAAGCGCCTCTGCCTTGTCTGTGACATAAATAATATGAAAACCATAATTTGTTTCAACCACATCGGATATTCCGCCTTTTTGCAGGGCAAATGCCGCCTTTTCAAAAGAGGGGGCTGCTATGCCCTCGGTTATTATGCCAAGCCCGCCGCCACTTTGCCCTGTGCTGTCGTAGGAGTATTTTTTTGCTGATTCCGCAAAATTTTCCGGCGTTACGGATTTTCTTATCTTTTCAGCCAATTCATTTGCCTCATTTCTGGAGAGATTGCTTTTACACCCTTCGCTTTGAGTATGGCAGATCAGTATGTGGCTTGCCATAATCTTTGCAGGCCTGTTATAAAAATCATTATTTCTCTGGTAATATGCCTTTAGATCCTCCACGGAAATATTTTTTTCACCGAATTTCTTTTTACATAACAGACCCAATATAATCCTGTTTTTTAAATATTCTTTCGCATCATCTATAGATAATGATTTTGAACTGAGCCACCTTATAAAATTATCCTCTGTGATGCGGAATAAATTAAAGTACCTTTTCAGCTCTTTTTCCACCTCATCGGGGCCGGCCTTGATTCCCATATTGTCTGCAGCATTTAGCAGCAAGAGTTCAGAAATATAATGATCAAGATATGAATTTACAGTCAAACCCTCTTTATATGTCCTGGATAATCTGGACATAATAAAATAAAGATTATACTGCTTTAGCAGATCACCGGTGGTGACAGCTTTGCTGTTAACCTCGGCTACAATATCTCCTCCAACTGGACTGTCCACCCTTACGTCTGAAGCAGTCGCTTTTTTTTCATTCTCTGAACAGGCCGGTGATGCCATTATAGTAATTATCAATAGAACAAAAACCATAGACAATATCAGGGGTTTTAATGCTGATCTCTTTTCCGGATTATCTGTAATAAACATATCTTTACTCTCTTTCTACATTAACAGTGTGAAGCCCTATTATTGGGCCTTTACAATATATTTTTGATACTATTTTTTCCAACTACCTGTTCTGAGACTCATTATTCTGGGTACCCAGCTTTTTTTCCAGACATTTTTTGTAATCATAGGAGCCTCGCCTGTGACCGAATCTTATACAATCATCGCTTGCCATTCTGTATTGCCTTTTTGAGGGGTCTTTATGTTTTTCCATTGATGCACAACCTGTTACTAATGCTAATATGGATATAATAAATAGCATTCTACTGATTATCATGGTATTTACCTCCTCATAGTCTCATGGAATTTTAACCACCTGTTTCCTTAAAAAGTCTGTTTTTTAACTGTATTTTCCGGACATTTTTTGGAGTATAATAAAGATATTTATTCCGGTCAATTCGTATAAGAATTAATTGTTAATTGCAAGAGGCATATTAATTGAAAATTTTGTTTAACCATGATAAGAATCCCGATATCATACTTCAAAAAAGGACCAATTATTATGTATTGATCAGAGGGCCTTCCTATGGTTCACTCGACTTTGATGACCGTGAGTTGATACGGACAGCCATACGGGAGAAACTTGAGTCACATGGCATACGTTTTATGGAATATACATGGGTGTGGGATGAAGATGACAGATGCCTTTTACTGATCGGTGAATATGAAAATATTAAAGATGCCAGCCAATGTATCAAAAAATATGAATTACTGGGTTTTAAAACCTGTATAAAAACCAGACTGCCTGGTGGTGCAGATATTTGATTAGAAGATACAGGTATGATAATTTTCAAAAAAGGAGAATAAAATGAAGGGGAAATTTAAGCTTAGTAAAACCATTACAATCTATCTGGCAATTCCGGTTCTAGTCTGTCTAACAGCTCTGTTTCTCTGCGCCTGCACAAGCACAGGTAAAAATGAGACATCAACTATAAACAGTGTTGCCGATCAGGCAGCTAAAAGTGATGAATCCGGCAAAGAGACAACCGAAGATGACCAAAAAATAGAATGCAGGAATCTCCCTGTCACTGGTTCACGTTTTAAAAACAGGGTATGCACTACAAAGGCCGAGTGGGCAAAAAGAGATGGCAAAAATAGAGAAAAAACAGATGAGTTCAGCCGTGATGTCAGCGGGCGTGCCGGTATAAATACAGGTACCGGCGGAGATGCAATGGGCGGCATGTCAGGCGGGATGCCGCGATAGCAGTCGGTAATTTTTTAATTCATAAAGCCCGGAATATTTTATCTCTTATAAAGATAAGATTTATTATTTCGGGCTTTTTTCTGAAAACTGTAAAACATCATTCGTATAGGTGTTATCCAGTAATGAGTAATCAATCTGCACCGATTAGCTCATGCAGTTTCTGCTTAAAGTGCTGAAAACTTGGTGATTGATTTTTATCAATATCCATATGGGGCGTAATTTCCTTTGCCCATTTTGACTTTTCAACTCCTACTGCCTGCCACCCTTTTTTTATTAACGCCGATGCACCACCTTTATATATGGCATCTGCAAGCTTTTCCCATGTACCGCATATGCTGTCATTAACATATGAAGTTAAAACATAATTTTTTGCATTAGGGTAGGCTGATCTAATTGCATCAAAATCGCCCAAAAACCATGCTTCCCCTTCCTCTATTGCAAAACAGAATCTTGTTTTTGGTTTAGGATTACATGATATCAGGATCTGGTAAAGTTGATCACGAAAAGTTTTCTGACATTTGTCATCGAGGTCACATACCAAAACTACTGCCGCAGAAAAATTCTGGTGACTTGAAAATGTTTTTCCATATCCCTTTAATAACTTTGGTAGATTATCTAACAGGATGCGTTTTGCAGCACCATTTGTATCTTTCATATCTTTAGGTATTCTGCCAATACCTTTGTAAGCATGTATGAGATAAGTATGCGAATTACCAATTATCTTCGGAACAAGTATTTCAAGAGCTTTTTTACCGGACTGATCTTCAACAAGTATTTCAAGATGCATCTGATCACCTCGCGTCCAGATAGTCGCTATACCATAAACCGCCTAAAGGTAGCCCTTCCTTAACCATATTTTTTACTATTTCGTTATCACTAGCCCTTTTAATACTGGAAAACCCATCTTCACCTTTCTCCAGTATCCAGACTTCTTCAGGCGACAATGCATCAACAAAATATGGTTGATGCGTTGTAATAAATATTTGTGACGCACCTTTTAGTCCAGTAGCGTGATCCCGAAACTCAGATGCCAGCGCCTCCAGTAATTTATGATAAAGGCCATTCTCCGGTTCTTCAATGCATATGAATGGAGGCGGAGTTGGATCTTCCATTAAAAGAAGATATGCAAAGACTTTTAGCGTTCCATCGGACATTTGCTGTGCATAGAATGGATCTTTAAAGCCCTTGTCATTGAATTTTAATAAAAGCCTGCCATCAGGAGTTTTGTCTGTTTCTATTTTTTTAATACCAGGGATTTTTGCTGCTATACGCTCAAGAACTGTTTGGAATTTTTTAGGATGTTCACGTTCTAAAAATTGTACAACATTGCCGAGATTATCTCCGTGTATGTTCAAATGCTTCTGTGGACCGGCTAATGGTAGACTGCGGGCAGCATCAGGTGTGAAATAACTTAGATACCACCCTTCAATAAAACGCCGGAATGAGGACACCCTAGGATGCTGCTTAAGTGACCCTAATGTAGCAATACCCAGTTTTCGCGAATCTTCCAACTCAACTATTTCTGTTTCATGACTCTCTTCTTTACCTTTTTCCTCAACAGATCTTATCAATTCCATGATATTAATCTGCCTTTTATCTTCATCAATACTACGACCTTCAATCTCTCCTTTCCAGGCAACTCCTTTTCCGTTGTTTAAAACAAGAAATGAAAAAGGCCAGCCACGTTTCTGACCTTTTCGTCTTTGTCTCAAGCGCTCTTTTTGTACATATGGGCGCCCATTTGAATCTTCATTGACAGAGAGTTCATATGTGATAGGCCTGGCATTTCCTTCCTCTTTGTAATATATCTCAAACTCTATGGGCCCTGGCTGCCCCTGTGACCTTACTCGTTGAAAACCACCACGGCCTCTAAGATCACAGGCCTCTTCGACACCTGATTTAAGACAATCAGATAGAAAACCAAAGGCATCAAACAGAGAACTTTTACCTACTCCATTTTTTCCTATTACTGCTGTCATAGGAGTTAATGGCTGGGCCTGTTGTAGATTCCAGAGTTTGCCTATTGTAATATCTCGTAATACGCGGAAATTTTTGATCCTGATCCCTTCTATACGTGCCATGAAAACCTCCACACTTTATCAATTAATTACATAATTATTTATCAATAAAACTAACAGGTTATAAAAGCAAGGTAAATAGTGAATTCTTCTTATGTTTGTATGTTTATTCATTTTCGTACTGGCTCAACTAAATAGTTTTTTTGTTTCCTGAACTCTATGATCATCCATAAAAGCCCACTAAAAAATGTCAGCATATCGGCACTCGGGAAGGATAACCAGAGAGCTGTTACACCGTATGCAGGTATAAGCAGCAGAATCAGGGGTAACAGAAAGATTAAAAATTTAGCAGCAGAAAACATTGAAGCCGGAAATCCTTTACCTAAACCCTGGAAAAAGAAGCCCCTGCCCTATACCAATGGCAGGCATCTGCACTAAGCCTACCCACAAACACTGCATCAACAATGTTATAGCTGGATGCAACTGTCATTTTTATTATGCCGGGTCCTGAGAATTTAAATAACAGGGGCCATACAGATTCAATGCCCATAACAGCAGACCTGTATTGCTTTGATCCTTAATATAATTTTCAATTAATCTTAATATTACTCTCCCTCATGTACAAAAGCGCTGGCCATGCCCCTCTCTTCATTTACATAGAGGGCGATTAATATCGCAATCATAAAAAAGATTGAACAGATTAGAATTGCATTCCTTAACCCGAAAAGGTTTTGTAACACGCCTATGCTCATAAGCCCCAGAATGGCTGAAAGGCGGTTTGAAAAACTCCACAGCCCGAAAAATTCCCCTGCCTTTGTAACAGGTGAAAACATCCCAACCATTGCCCTGCATGCAGACTGAGTTGACCCAAGCCCCAGCCCTGCAATGGAGCCTGTCATAAGAAATATATGTTCGGTTTTAAAGCAGAAGCCGCACATTTTGTTTATAACAGCAGTTATCTCAGCCACCCCGTAAATTAATATTATCGCCGCAAACCATAATGCCAGGGTCAATATGAATGTCTTTTTTGCGCCCCACCTGTCCTGTATAAACCCGAATAAAAATGCCCCGCATGCGGCAGTAATCTGCGTAATAATAAACATGAGGGTCTGTGTTGCAGCGGACCATCTCACTACCTGGTCACCATAAATGAAGGCAAAGGATATAACAATCGAAAGCCCTGCATAGGCAAAAAAGAAGGATGATAAAAGAATAACAAGATCCCTGAAATTCTGGATCTCATTTACGGTCTGTTTAAGCCTCTTGACCCCTATTGAATAAAAGGTTTCACCAGCAGGCAGAATCTTTGCTTTTGTCCTCTCTTTTACCCACAGAAATGTAGGGATAGCTGTCACAAGAAAAAAAAGAGCTGTAACTGGCCCTACCATGCGGAGATGTTCATAATTATCAAGGGTATAGACCCCGGCATGGAATACAAAAATAACTATTCCTGTAGAGGCAAGACCTCCAAAATAGCCAAGACCCCATGCAAACCCTGATATCTTGCCCATATCATCAGGTGAACCAAGATCAGGAAGAAAGCTGGAGACAAATGCCTCACTGTATGAAAAGCCTATGTTGGAAAGAACAATTAAAATAATTGTGGGTATTATCAGGCCAGGCCTGACAAAATAGAGGGCCGCTGTTGCTAAGACTGTGAGGAGCCAGCTTATTAAAAGGAACCTCTTTTTTGCCCCGGTAAAATCCATTATGGCCCCTAATAATGGCGTTGATGCAAGCACTACGAGATAACTAATTGAAAGTGCCACACTCCATAGAAGATTACCCATACGAAATTCCGGCCCGTCACCAACAATGACACTTGAAAAAACATTACAGAAGACGATCGTTATGATGACGGTTGTATAGGAGGAGTTGGCAAAGTCAAACATTGCCCATCCGAACAATTCCCTGCGTGTAACCCTAGACTCCTGAGACATTAATTTTTCTTCCCATTTCATCTATCCATACAATTCTTTATATAAATACCATGGAGACTGTAAAGTTTCTTTGCCATCTCTGTTTACTTCCCTGTATTTAAAATAGCAGTTATTATGATTAAGCCTGAGCTGAAGCAGGCAAAGGCTTCTCCAGTCTGTCGTACCAGTTGAATTTGATAAATATCGTTGTTGCGACGAGCGTAACAGCAACCCAGGTTACCCATGTCCAAATTCTGAGCACAATGAAGATGGGTAAAGCAACCAGGCACAACTGCCAGAAGATGCCAACAACAACATTTATCATGTCGCGATAAAAGTCCGGATTGGGCTTAAATGTTGCATCTTCCTTAACAACCTTATCACGGATAGGTCCCCAGAATCCCCATGGATTAACAGTCTTGTAAAACTTCTTAAGTATGGCATCATCCTCGGCCTTTGTTAAATATGTCCCAAGTAAACAGCCTATAGCAGAGACTGCGAAGATAACAGGAAATGTATATAGGGCATTGATATCATAACCCAGAATAAGCTTCATTATTTCCGGCACAAACAGTGCGCCTATTATGCCCGTAATCATGCCCCAGAAATAGCCGTACCCGTTAAAGCGCCACCAGAACCATTTAAGCACATTCGCAATAACATATGCGCCATTAAGGGCGCCCACGATCCACCACATGATGCTGAATATATTTTTGGTAAACATACCCAGGGCCAACCCCAGCACAAGTATCAAGAGCGAAGAGGCGCGGCTCATAAGAATCTCGGTTTTTGCGGAAGCGTTCGGGTTGATATAGCGTTTGTAGATATCGTTCACTATGTAGGCCGGCGCCGCATTAACCGTTGCTGCAAAATTGGACATAAAGGCCGCCAGCAAGCCTGCCAGCAAAAATCCAACAACGCCGTGGGGCATATAATTAAACAGAACTACCGGTAAAATCCTTTCAAGGTCAGGTGTTTCCATGGCCTTTAAGGCAGGTGTGCAATACTTAAGGGCCATAACGGTCAGGCCTGCTACCATCAGGTAGCGGGGGAACATCAATACTGTGGTTACCCATCCGTTCATCATGCAGGCTTCGCGTGGGTTACGCGTTGCAAGTATCCTTTGCATATCATAGTTAGGCATTGGCCCTGCAAGGCTCGCAAGTATGCCTTTACACAGCATCAGGCCGAATATGATGCCGAATAGTTCATTGCCTTCATTTTTAATAGCGAGGTTCACCTTGTCAAATATGCCAGTCCAGTCAAGCCCCACATGGTAGCCGAATAAGGGGCTTGTCCATCCTGCAGGGATCAGGTGTTGAATCTCTGCCGGACTCACCGAGAATATGGCGATTACGCCTATGGCTATTGCCGTAATGGTCAGGATGGTAAACTGCATTACCTCTGTTATGGCAACGCTGATCATCCCGCCTTTTACAGTATATAGAGATGTTAAACCCATAAGGATCAGGGCATAGATATTCGCATCGCTGAGCAACCCTTCACTGGTATTGGTAAATCGCCATGGAAACATTTCTACAGCAAATTTGCCTATGCCTTTATATGCATAGGCAAGCATACCTACAACGGCTATCAGGGCAAAAAATACCACACTCAAATGAGCAAGCTTTGCCCCTTTGTCATCCCCAAATCTGGTCTTGATCCATTCTGCGCCGGTAAGCACATTTGATCTCCTGAGCCATGCGCTTAAAAACATCATCAGGAATATCTGGTTGAATGTCGGCCACACCCACGGAAGCCAGATACTCTTAAGGCCATACATATATAACCATGTAACAAGGACCATTGTGCCGCTGATATCGAACATGCCCGAAGCATCAGAGATGCCCAGGATATACCATGGCAGGGTCTTTCCGCCGAGAAAGTAGGCCTCCATATTTTTGGCGCCACGTTTCGAAACCCAGAGCCCAACCATGATGACCGCAATGAAATAGATGATAATGATAACCAAATCGATTCCGCTGACTTTGAACATAGATTATCCCCTGTATGATTTTTATAGTATTATCATTACATGTAAATCTTTAAATCAATGCATGGGAGGTACTTGTACAGGTAATTACATAAGTGTGTCAATATGAAAAACTTCAGATTCAATAACTATGAATAACGTATTTTTGAAACAAAATAAACTTTCACTCCTTTTGGAGTAGAAATATTGATTTCATCATCCACTTCTTTACCTAGCATTGCTTTACCTAGGGGCGAATCCATGCTGAGTTTTCCCTCATCAATATTAAACTCATCAGGCCCGACAATGCGATATTCAACCTCTACCCCCTCTTCATCTTCAAGGGTAACATAAGCGCCAAAATAAACCCTGTCCTGATCATCAGGAACACTATCGACTATAGTTATATCATCGAGACGTTTTGTTAAAAAACGAATCCGGCTGTCGATCTCGCGCAACCGTTTCTTGCCATAGATGTATTCGGCATTTTCGCTCCGGTCACCCTGTGCGGCAGCCTCTGCAACCCTGGCGGTCACTGATGGCCGCTCAACCTTCCACAGGTACTGAAGCTCTTCATTTAATTTTTGTGCACCTTCAGGGGTGATATACTTTGAACTTGGTATTACAGGAGGACGCCATCTGCTCATTTTTAAACTCACAGTATTTTATAAACTATTTTTCTTATTTTTTTCACGGGTTTCGTGGTAACTATGAAAATCAGAGGTCATATTATCAGAGATAATCATCAATTCTTATAGTTGGTAATATCACCTCCGTCACTGCATCTGCCTGCTTTCTTAGCAAGGTCTAATCCTTTACAAACACCCAACTCGCATGCCTTTTTTAGATCAAGACACATGTGTACAGTATCTTTTAATTTATTATAGCAAACAGCGCGATTAAGGTATGATTCTACATAGACTTTATCCAACTCAATTACCTTAGTATAATCAGCTATCGATTCAATATATTTATCACTTTTTTGAAAGGCTACACCTCTAAAAAAGTAAGCATCCATTCTGTTGGGATCGTTCATTATTGCTTTATTTACCTCTTCAAAAAGTTTGGTATATTTTCCAAAATTCCTTTTACCAAATTCTATGTATTCATTAGGATCGCTACAAGTATCATAAATTTTAATTGCCTCAGATAAGGTTTCTATAGCCTTGTCGTACTCACCTGAATTTATAAGCGCTTTGCCTTTTTCAATACCTTTATATGCGTCAACTGTGGTCACAAAGCCTTCTATTTCAAAATCAACAGGCAAAGAAACAATGCAGCCAACTGGGTTCCCGTCTTTTTTAGCTGGTTTATATCGATATTTTTGCACAGCTTCAACAACAACCTGATTATATAGACCGTTTGGTATTGATTGAACTATTTTTATGTCTCTCGTTTGTCCTTCTTTTGTGACCACAAACCTTACCTTAACATAGCCTTCGTATATTTTTAATCCTTTTGGCCAACCTGGAGGGGAAGCTTTTATAACCTTGGGTGGGGTATCAACTTCACTTAACTCATATGCTTTTTCATTTACAGTATCGTATTCAGAGGCATATGAAAGGGGACAGAATGAAACAATCAATGTAAAAATTAAAGTAACTACTCACCCCATATAATGATAAGGAATATTGATTCCGATAAAATATTATAGTGGATATGTAAAGTAAACATATCTGCAGAGAATTTT